>WGAU01000088.1:30000-38593 GCA_015494645.1 Aquificota bacterium | reverse complement strand
ACCCGATGCTATGGAAGGTCCCACTCCTGTTTCAGCTCTGATACACGCGGCAACCATGGTTACTTCCGGTGTTTACATGGTGGCAAGATCAAATGTTCTCTACAACATGGCTCCACTCTCTTTAGAAGTTGTGGCAGTTATAGGCTGCTTGACAGCATTCTTTGCCGGAACCATCGGCACTTCTCAGTTTGACCTCAAAAGAGTTCTTGCTTACTCCACGGTTTCTCAGTTGGGATACATGTTCTTGGGATGCGGTGTTGGTGCCTATGCGGCGGGTGTCTTTCACCTTATGACCCATGCCTTCTTTAAGGGATTGCTCTTTCTGTCTGCCGGTTCCGTTATGCACGCCATGAGCGATGTGCTTGATATGAGGCTTATGGGCAATCTCAAGAAGTACATGCCCATTACCGCCGTTACCTTTATCATAGGTGGACTCGCCCTTGCGGGAATACCGCCCTTTGCAGGGTTCTGGTCCAAGGATGAGATTCTGCATCATGCGTTTACCACAGGTCATTATTTCTTGTGGTTTTTAGGAACGCTCACCGCAGGTATCACTGCCTACTATACGTTCAGGGCTATATTTATGACCTTCTTCGGAGAAGAGCGTATTCCTGAGGAGATAAAGCACCATCTGCATGAGTCTCCCAAGGTGATGACCATTCCCCTTATTGTGTTGGCTGTGGGTTCTGCTACGGTAGGTTTCTTTGGTCTGAAGTCTGGCCATGGGCAGTCTTTCTTTGCCGAGTTTTTAAAGCCTGTGATTCATGCCCATCACGGTGCCCACATGGCCCATGGCGAGCACCATGAAGCTGTACCAGCCGCTGTACTGATAGCCATTTCCGTAGCAGTTGGACTTACCGGTATACTCATTGCGTATCTTGTACATCTGAAAAAGCTGATTGATCCTGAAAAGCTGGTTAAGAAAACTTGGATCGTACACAGAATCCTCTACCGCAAGTACTATGTTGATGAGCTTTACTTTGCGTTGTTTATAAACAGAACCTTGGATCTTGCCTACGTAATGTGGAAGTTTGATCAGTTCATCATAGACGGTATAGTCAACGGAGTTGCTTGGCTTTCAAAGGCCTTTGCTTGGATCACAAGGTACTGTACGGAGCCTTTCGTGGTGGACGGAGCGGTAAATGGAGCCTCTTATGTGGTTGATCTTTCCGCGAGGGTTCTCAGGCGTCTTCAGACTGGGTTAGTGTCCAACTACATGCTCTTTGTGGCTATGGGGCTGTTTGGGCTGTTCAGCATATACGTGTTTGCCAAGTTTTTCTAAAATTTTAGGAGGAGGATAGACCCATGGAGCTGCACTTTGGGACAAATGTCTTAAACTTCCCGCTGCTGTCCTTTCTGACCTACTTTCCTCTGGCAGGAGCAATTGTTCTTCTCTTTGTAAACAGAGAAAAGGTCAACTTTATCAAATGGTTTGCCTTTATAGTGGCTCTTATAGACTTTTTGGTTTCCATTATCATCTGGTTCAAGTTTGATAGGACTACATGGCATTTCCAGTTCGTGGAACGCTTCACGTGGATAAAGAAGCTTGGAGTTGAGTATTACTTCGGTATTGATGGTATATCGGTGCTCTTGGTGCTTCTTACCACTTTCCTATCTGCTATAGCGGTGCTCTGCTCCTTCAATTACATTCAGGAAAGGGAGAAGGAGTACTATATCGCCCTGCTTGCTCTTGAAACAGGTATGATGGGAGTTTTCTGTGCTTTGGATATGTTCCTCTTTTATGTCTTCTGGGAAGTGATGTTGGTACCCATGTACTTCATCATCGGTATATGGGGAGGACCGAGGAAGCTTTACGCTGCCATAAAGTTCTTCCTTTATACCCTTTTTGGCTCTCTATTCATGTTGGTTGCCATTATTGCCATGTATTTCCTTTACCATTCCAAAACCGGAGAGTGGTCTTTTAACTATGTGAAGTGGGTGCATGTTCTTAGTGGTTTGCCTCTCAAGTATCAGTTCTGGTTCTTCTTGGCATTCTTCTTGGCCTTTGCAATCAAGGTGCCTCTTTGGCCCTTCCACACGTGGCTTCCCGATGCCCACGTTGAGGCTCCCACTGCCGGTTCCGTCATTCTTGCTGGTGTTTTGTTGAAGATGGGAACTTACGGATTCTTGAGGTTTTCCTTGCCTTTGTTCCCTCAGGCCACAAAGCTCTTTATCCCTGTGGTGGCGGTTCTTTCCATTATAGCAATAATCTATGGGGCTCTCTGTGCCCTTGCCCAAGAGGATATGAAGAAGCTGGTGGCTTATTCCTCCGTTTCCCACATGGGCTTGGTAATGCTTGCTATGTTCATGCTCAATCCCACGGCTATTGAAGGAAGCATACTCCAAATGGTTAACCATGGTCTTTCCACAGGAGCCTTGTTCCTTATCGTGGGAATCATCTACGAGAGGCGCCATACAAGGTTAATAAAGGAGTATGGCGGTATATCTAAGGTTATGCCTGCCTTTGCTACCTTCTTCATGTTTGCAATGCTTTCCTCCATAGGACTTCCTGGCTTGAACGGCTTTATTGGTGAGTTCACGTGTTTGGCAGGGGTGTTTAAGGCCAACTGGAAGTACGCGGCCTTTGCTGTAACCGGTGTGATCTTAGGTGCTGCTTATATGCTCTGGCTATACCAGAGGACTATGTTTGGAACCATAACCAAGGAAGAGAACAAGCATCTTAAGGACATGACTTTGAGAGAGTGGGTTTATATGACTCCTCTTGTAATATGTTTTATTTGGATAGGAATATATCCCAAGCCCTTCTTTAAGATGATGGAGGCTTCTGTAAAACATGTGGTGGAGCAGGTTAACCCTGAGTATTTCCAGAAAAAGGCCAACGAGGAGGCAAAGCTTAAGAAACTCATTAAGGATGGCATGAAGGTATCCATGAGGACCTCTTCTTCTGCGGTGGACTAAGGAGGTGGCAAGATGAGTGCAATAAATGTGCCTGTTCCCAACTTATCGGCTATAGTTCCGGAGATACTCACCACCGTGCTTGCTTGTTTCCTTTTGATGTTTGACCTGTTTGTTCCTAAGGATAGAAAGCGGGTTGTGGGAATAGTAGCTTTAATAGGCTGCATTTTTGTGGGAGCCGTTACGGCTAAGTACATTAATGAACATATTGTAACCTTCTCTGGCATGTTCATTCTGGATCCTTTTTCTGTTGTTTTGAAACTTCTGTTTCTCTTGTGTGATGTTGTGGTAATTCTCATATCCCTCAGGTATCTGGAGATAGAGAATGTAAGCCTTGGGGAGTACTACGCTCTTCTCATCTTCGCTACAGTGGGCATGATGATAATGGCTTCTGCCAACGATCTGATAATGGTTTACCTCGGCCTTGAGACCATGGCTTTATCCGTGTACGTACTTGCTGGCTTCACTCGTATGACGCCCAAGGCTGCTGAAGCGGCTTTGAAGTATTTTTTGATGGGGGTGTTCATTTCTGGAATATTCCTCTATGGTATTGCCCTTACGTACGGCGTTGTTGGATCCACAGGTCTTCCGGATGTTTCTCAGTACATAACCTTGAATGGCTTTAAAAATCCGGTTTTGGGTGTGGCAGTGATACTTATTGCTGCAGGGCTTGGCTTAGAAATTGCCATGGCACCCTTTCATTTCTGGGCACCTGACGTTTACGAGGGAGCCCCCACTTCCGTAACCGCCTTCATATCTGTGGCTCCCAAGGTGGCTGCCATTGCGGCTCTTTTCAGGATTTACATAGAGGCTTTCAACCTTATGGCAGCCTATTGGCAGTCCATACTGTGGCTGGTGGCGGCCTTAACCATGACCATAGGTAACGTTACCGCTGTTCTTCAGAACAATGTTAAGAGAATGCTTGCCTACTCCTCTATAGCCCATGCTGGATATATGCTCATGGGGATACTGGCTTACAACAAACTGGGGCTTGCCGCTTTGGCTTTTTATTTCTTTGCCTACTGTCTCATGAATATTGGTGCTTTTGGTATAGTCATTTATCTGAGAAGGCAAAACATAGTCGGAGATAACCTTGAGGACTTTAAGGGTCTTGCTCAGGTACATCCCATGTTGGCTTTGGTCATGGTTGTGTTCCTGCTTTCTTTAACAGGTATTCCTCCTACAGTGGGGTTTGTGGGTAAATTTCTTCTCTTTTCCGCTGCTGTTGAGGCAGGCTTTTACTGGCTTGTGGCCATTGCAGTGCTTAACTCTGTGATTTCCCTTTACTACTACTTCAAGATTGCTAAGGTGATGTATATGGAGAACCCAGAGGTGGATGTTCCTTTATCTGCTGGTATGGGATTGAAGGTGGCGGTCTTTACCCTTGGCTTGCTTACCTTTGTGCTGGGGATTTACCCTCATCCTTTAATCAGCCTTGCTCAGAGGTCCATAAGTTCTTTCTTCTAAGAGTAAGGGCGGGCTCATGGGTTGACTAACCGGAGCCCGTCTATTCTTATTTTTAATTTTCCCAAGCTTGAAGACACATTTATTAAGTTATCCTTCTTTTCAATGGTTGCATCCTCAATCTTCATCTGAACTTGATTCTTGTCTTTGAGTTTGGGTATTTCTTTGAATGCTACCGATATGAACCTTTTGTAATACTTTGGAATCTTGGCGTTTTTCTTGCTTCCCACTTTCACTCCGCCGTCTTTTACTTCAAGCCAGCATATGGGAAAGCCCAATGAGCTGTACAGGTATATTTTTTTCAGCTTGTTATTGATAAAGATGGCTTCCCATTTTCCGGAGTTTTTGTGTCCGTATCTATCTATGCTTGCAAATTTTCCCCACATGAGGGTGTAGGGCTGGTTTATCTCTTTTCTGAAGGAACAGCTAAAAAAGAGGAGGCTTAGACTTACAAGCCCAAGGACCTTAAGCGCCTTTCTATTTCTTGCCTTTCCCAATCGCTCAGTTCCTCAGTGCTATCAAGGTACTTTCTCACTTCCCTATAAAGTTTCAGTGCTCTATCTTTATGTCCCAGCTTGTAAAGGATCTCAGCTAAATGAAAGGTTATCACGGCGTTGTCCTTCACTTTGCTGTAAACCTTTTTCTGAATCTCCAAAGCTTCCTTAAGTCTACCCAGCTTAAAGTATCCCCATGCCAAACTATCAAGATAGGAAGGGTTGTTGGGAGAAATCTCTAACGCTTCTTTTACCAGCTTAATACCTTCTTTTACGTTCAAATCTTGTACTATCAGCATGTATCCCAAATAGTTGAGATACGTTGGGCTTTTTCTCAGCTCAAGGGCTTTTTTAATGGCTTCTATAGATGCTTCTATCCTACCAGCCTTTTCCAGTATAACTCCTTTTTCAAAGTAAAAATCTGCTTCCTTGGGGTTCAGGGCAATAGCGGCATTTATGTTCTTAATAGCTCTTTCTGTGTTTTTAAGATCCGAGTATATGAACGCCAACTTTGCATATACACCAGCCTCTTTGGGCTTTTCCACCAGTGCCTGTTGTAAAAATTTTACCGCACATTTTTTGTATCCAAGATCATAGGAAAGTCCTGCGAGCCTGCTCAGGGTTTTGAAATCTTCGTTTAGATACTCGGAATCTCCATTACGAAGGCATTTCAACATGTAACAAGCTAAAATCCCTTTGTTTTCCTTGCAGATTCTTGCGGCGTCTTCAAACTTTCCCAGCTTCATATAGGATATAGTTAAGAGATTGGCTACAGAAGTTGTTTTGTGCGCTCTGTAGATTCTTTTCAGTATATGGATGGCTTTTCCATACTGTTCCGATTGGATATAGGAATTTACGAGGTTTGTAAGGACCTGTTGATTTATAACGCCTGATGCAATAAGTTTCTCAAATACCTCTGAGGCTTCTTTGTACTTTTCCTCTTCCAGAAGAAGCTTGCCAAGAAGTTCAAGGGCTTCCCTCTGGTTGGGGTCTGAGTTTACGCATTTGTACAGCACCTTTGCAGCCTTTTTCTTCTCTCCAAGTTTCAGCAATAGCTTTCCCTTTAACAGTAGAGTTTCTGGATCTTCGGGAAAGAACTTTTCCATTTTGTTGAGTGTGCTTTCTGCGTCCTCAAGATTGCCCTTGATCAAGTATAACTTGATCAAGATACTGTATGCTTCTTTGAGCTTGGGATTCAGCTTTATTGCTTTGTGCAGGGCTTCTTCTCCAGGTTCTATCTGATTGTTGAGTATGTATAGTCTCCCTAATTGGTACCAGATCTTTGGACTGTTTTTCATTAAGCGAGATGCTTTTATTGCTGTTATTAACGCTAAGTCTTTAAAATCCGATTGTCTGCACAGATTGAAGCTTAAAGTGCACAAATACTCATCCTTCTCGTCTAAACACAGGTCGGAGAGCTTTTGGCACTGATCTTTGGTGATTCTGTGCTTACTTAAGAAGTAGTTATAAATTTTGATGTACTCAAAAAAATTCCCCGCTTTTGTCTGGAGTGGAAGCAAAAGGAGTGCTAATATTGAGTAAGCTGCAAGTTTTTTCATCAGATTTCTCCGGCTCGCCTCAGTTCTCTTTGGCGCTTAAAGCAGAATTTAATTATTTGCTCTCTGGTTTTGTCGTCTATATCAATGAACATCATGCCGTATCCTTCTTTTTTTCTTATGGGATCCAAAAGTGCCTTTCTAACCACCTTTGCGGGAATATCGGCTAAGGCATGTTCATCGTCCAAACGGGCCCTTAACAAAAGCACCTCTTCAAGTTCCAACTTTTTGTCTGCTGTAATGAAGACTCCACCACCACTTATGTCGTGCATGTGCCCTTTAACTATTATATCCTGAAGTTTCATATTTTCTGGTGGCTGGTAACTTATTCCATCTTTGCCTACTACCCTTACCACTCTTTTGCCTATGAAAGGCACAAATATAGGAACCCTGAAGTACTGTCTCAGTTCTACCACAAAAACCTTTTCTGGCTTTTTCAGGGCAAGCATGAAAAAGGGCTTGGTCTTTTTGCCCACTATTGCAGTATTGAAGCCGTATCTTTTCCCACGGTTTGTTATACTTACAGATACTTCTTCATTTAGCCTAAAGCCAATGGGTCTTCCCTTTTCATCGGAGGGTACGGTGATGTAGAAATGCTCTTTATCCAAGTCCTGTATGTTGCTGTAGTAGTAGGTGTTTGAAGAACTGGTGGCAGGCTTTACCAAAATTTTCTGCCCTATCTCAAGTATACTATCAATATTTCCCTTCAGTTCCCTTGCGTACTGCATGGCTGCTATAAAACTATCATCAGGGTATCTATTTGACAACCTGTCTTTGTGAAGGTAGATTCAAATGTCATGAGAAGGATCTTTTTTTGTTTTGTTGCTTTACTTGTTGCGCAGCCTCTTTTCGCTGCCAAAGCCAAACTCTCCTTGGATTTCAAAGAGGCTTCCGAAAAATTGTCATCGGATCTGAGGGCGCTTTTCTCAATACCTGAAGGCAAAGTGATATTGGTTAAAGGCTCCAAGGTGCTTGTCGATTTTGGAAAAGTTGCTGACAAACTGAAGGCTGGTCTTGTTCTTACCGTATATAAACCGGGGAAGCCCATAGTTGATAAGGAAACTGGGCAGGTGTTTCCTGGCATAGATGAACCTGTGGGAACTTTTAAAGTGGTCTCTATCAAAGAAAGATATGTTTGGGGTGATTTTAAAGGGAAAGAAGTTAAAAAAGACTACAAAATCAAATTTCCCGAAGTAGTGGAATTGGACTTGGATTGTTCAAGAGTGAAAGATCAGGAGGGCTTGTGTGAAACTGTAAAACTCTCATTGCTTCAAGAGCCAAAGTTCTCTTTGAGTTCAAAGGCAGAGTTTGTGGTGCAGCCGTATGTTCTTAAGGATCCTGTGGGTAGGGTGTTTCTGGTTTATCAGTTGCTTTTAAAAGAAAGTGGGAGTTTGACCGATATTGTTGCTTTTTCCCAGCAGGTGAAGCAGGTGAAGACTGTTTCTACAGCCATGTTGCTTCAGTCTGGAGAGGAGGCTTTAAAAAAGTTTTCAAAATTTGAAGGTCTGCTGGCTTCAAGAGTTTTTAAGGAGAAGTACATTCTCATCACTTCTGGCGATTTTGATAGGGATGGCAAAGACGAAATAGTTCTTGCCGCCAACGGCAGGGTGGATGTGTACAAATTGAAAGGCAAGGAATTTGTTAAGTTTGCGTCTTATAGCTTGGGTAGAAGGGGAGATTTTTACAGATTCTTGAGGGTATTTACCTACGATGCTGACGGAAATGGAATACCCGAAATTTATGTCAGCTCGGTCTTTGATGATATCGTCAGTGGCCTTTACAAGCCATATGCAGATTCATTTGTGTTGGTTTACGAAAATGGCAAGCTTAAAAGGAAAGATAGGTTCAAATTCATGCTCAGATTGGTAGAAATAGGAGGTAAAAAGTACATAATAGGTCAGCATCTTGGCGAATACGATTCCTACTCTGGCCCCATATTCAGAGTAACTTTTAACAGGGGGAAGTATAAGGTTGACAATCTGCTGCCCGATTATATTAGGAAAATTGGATACATTTACGGCTGGTCCATCGGAGACCTGAACGGGGACGGTAAAGAAGAACTGGCAATCTTAGATGAAGGTATGTTGTCCATAAAGACTTTGAATGGGACAACTATCTGGGATTCAGAAGAGCCTCTGGGCCCATTCACCCATTTGTACTTTT
>WGAU01000088.1:0-27500 GCA_015494645.1 Aquificota bacterium | reverse complement strand
GCTTTTCCATGTTTACTATTTTAGCATTCAGGTGGGTGAGAAGGCAATTCTAAAGATGAGGGCAGGGGGGAGGATATCCCCCTGCTTTGTTGCTATCCTAAGCGGAAATCTTTGTAGGTGATTTCCAGTAGTTCTTTTTCGTTTACGAATTCTCCAACTTTGCTTACCAATCGTGGTCCAGGTTTTAAGGTTTTCTTCCCGGGTTCCCAGTTGGCAGGACATGCTTCTCCTTCGTGTTCGGTGACATATTTCCACGCTTCAAGTTTTCTTAGAAGTTCCGCTGTGCTTTTGCCCACGGGTGGTTCTGAAGCTTCCATACTTACCACAATTCCTTCAGGATCAATGAGGTACATGCCTCTTCTTGCCAGTCCGGCTTCTTCCATGTACATGTCGTAGGCCTTACACATCTTGCCTGTGGGGTCTGATCCCAAGAGAAATTTTACGTTCCTCATAAGGGGTTCTTGTTTTACAAAAGCCTCGTGAACAAATTTGGTATCTGTGGAAACGGCAAGCACATCTGCGCCGAGTTCTTTAATCTTGTCATACACAGCGGCGACCGCCGCCAGTTCCGTTGGTCAGACGAAAGTGAAGTCGGCTGGATAAAACAGCAACACTAAAAATTTGCCCTTATAGTCGCTCAGTTTGACCGTGGTGAAGTCGTCCTTTACGGGATCATAGGCTTCAATTTCAAATTCCGGTGCCTTTTTCCCTACTAACATCTTACACCTCCAATTGAATCTTTTTATGAAAATTTACTCTCTATATTGGAGGTGTCAATTGCTATTTTGTCAGAATGAATCTTGCGTCCAGTGCCATTATGCAGTGTTGGGCCACTCTTAGAGGGTTTATTTCACCTTCAATAATGGCTTCTGCTTTTAAGGCGAGAGCTGAAAATGCGGATATTGTGTTGGCAAGGGAATTGAGGTCTGCTTTTACTCCGCCTCTGGCGCCGGTCAGTATGGGAAAGGCTTTGATGGATTTTATCATATTGAGTGCTTCCTCTTTGGATATAGGGGCAATGCCGTGAGACACGTCTTTTAGGATTTCCACATAAATTCCGCCCAAACCAAAGGTTAGCACTGGACCAAAGGTCTTGTCCCTTTTGAAGCCCAATATGATATCCACACCATGGGGTGCAGCTTCTTCTACGAGGATTCCTCTTAAGTTCCTGCAAGCATTTTTGGCTCGCTGGAGAAGGGTCCTGAAGGCTTCTTTGGCTTCATATTCTGAATGGATGTTGGTTATTACGCCTTTTATGTCTGATTTGTGCAGTATCTCTGGGGATGAAACCTTCATGACTACAGGAAGTCCTGTGATCTTTAGCGCTTCCGGAATCTCTTCTTCCTGTTTTACAAGTACTCTTTTTGGAGTTTTTATGCCTGCCGCTTCAATGATTTCTAAAGCAGGATATTCGTCCATGTGTCCTATGGATTGGTGTTCTTCAATGAGCTTTGATATTGTGGTTTGTGCTACTTCAGGGATCTCTGTATCTGCGCTTAGTGGGTAGCCTTCTTTTGAATTCACGTACTTTTTCATGAACGAAAGGGCATATACGCTTTGTTCAGGGTATTCAAAGTTGGGCACCCCATGGGATCTGAGGATGTTTGTCCCTTCGGATACCCTTTTTCTGCCCATAAAAGAGGTCAATATTAGGTTTTTATCTTTATATTTTGCCACTGACCTTGCAGTTTCTGCGATTTCTGTCATCAATTGAGGGGTTAGAAGCACTATTATTGCATCTATTTCTTTTATGTCAGTTAGTATTTCCAAAGCCTTTCTGTATCTTTCTGCGTCTGCGTCACCTATTACATCCACGGGATTGGATACAGAGGCCATTGGTGGAAGAACCCTCTTTAAAAGTTCCTGGGTAGAGGGATTAAGCTTTGCCAGTTTTAGGCCTTCTGCTTCCAAGGCGTCTGCACATATGATTCCGGGGCCACCTGCATTGGTTAGCACCACCACATTGTTTATGTCTTGGGGCTTGTAGCTTGAGAAGATCTTGGCGGCTACGAATAGATCTTCCATGGTTTCTACTCTTATTGCTCCTGCCTTTCTGAAGGCTGCTTTATAGGCATCATCTGAGCCAGTGATGGACCCGGTGTGAGATGAGGAAGCTTTGGCTCCAGCTTCGGTTCTTCCCACCTTGAGAATCAGAACTGGCTTTACTTGAGAGGCCTTTTTGAGAGCTTTGATGAGCTTTCTTCCTTGGGAGGTCCCTTCAAGGTATGCCAGTATGACGTCTGTCTCGCTGTCTTCTGCTAAGTAATCTATAAAGTCGGCTTCGTCTAAGTCTGCTTGGTTGCCCATGCTTACTATTTTGGAGAATCCAACCATTTCTTCTATGGACCAGTCAAAGAAAGCACTCAATAAAGCTCCGGACTGGGATATCACGGCAACGTTTCCTTTTGGGGGGGTTACTGTGGCAAAGGTAGCGTTGAGGGGAGTATGGGTATCCATTACGCCTAAACAGTTGGGGCCGATAATTCTTGCACCGTACCTATGCGCTGTTTCAACAAGTTCTTTTTCAAGCTTCTTTCCCTCTTCTCCAGTTTCTTTAAATCCTGCAGATATAACCAGGAAAGATTTAGTTCCTTTTCTCCCTAAGGTATCTATGGCTTTAATGCACGTTGCTGGAGGCACTACCAAAACTGCAAGGTCCGGTGGTTCTGGTAGGCTCTTCGCATCGGGATAGACATTTATGCCCATGATTTCTCTTCTCTTGGGATTTACAGGGAAAATTTTCCCACGATAGCCACTTTTTATAAGGTTTCTCAGGACAGCGTATCCGACCTTTTTCTCAGAGGCGCTTGCTCCTATAACTGCAACGGATGATGGCTTGAAGAAGCTATTGATGCTCATGGCAATTCCTCCTCAACGTTTTACAACAATTATACGCAGTGCTATCTTCAAAATCCATGGGGAGACTTTTGGTTGTTCTCGGGACTTCCTCTGGGGCCGGCAAGAGTTTTGTGGTTACTGCACTATGCAGATGGTTTCGCAAAAAGGGTCTTAAGGTTGCACCCTTTAAGGCACAAAATATGTCTCTCAATGCTGTGGCTGGTGTAGATGGGGAGATGGCATGGGCTCAGTTTGTTCAGGCCTTGGCGTGTGGTGAGGTTCCCACTGTCAGGTTCAATCCTGTGCTGTTGAAGCCTGTGGGATATGCAAAGAGTGAGTTGATAATCTTGGGAAAGTCCACTGGGTTTGTTCATTCTGCCTCCTTTGATCATTACAGAGACAAGGCTAAGCCAGTTGCTTACGCGGTTTTGAGGGAACTTCTCAGCGAGTACGATATCGTTGTTGCTGAGGGGGCAGGTAGTCCGGTGGAGGTTAATCTAAAGGAGAAGGATTTTGCCAACATCTCCATTGCTCTGGAGTTTAATGCTCCAGCGTTGCTTGTGGCTGACATAGATAGAGGTGGCGTTTTTGCTCAGATAGTAGGAACCTACGAGCTTTTGGAGCCTGAAGAACGAAGGTATCTTAAGGGAGTTATAATCAATAAGTTCAGAGGATACGTGGATATCCTTAAGCCAGGGTTAGATTTTGTAGAAAAGAAGATAGGAGTGCCTGTTCTTGCGGTTTTTCCTTATGTTGAGGATGTGCTTCCTCCTGAAGATTCTTTGGATATTAAGGATAAGGCAGGAAGTCCAGTTATTGGGGTAGTTAGATATCCAAGACTGTCAAACTTTTCCGACATAACCCCTTTTGGAATTGAAGATGTGGGGATTTGCTGGTGTTCTTCTCCCGAAGAGGTGGACAGGGCCGATGCCATAGTACTTCCCGGAAGCAGGCGGGTGCTGGACGATCTCAGGTGGATGAAGGAAAGGGGTGTTTGCGAAGCTGTTATCAAGGCACATTTACAAGGCAAATGGATATTGGGTATATGCGGTGGTTATCATATGCTTTTAGAAGAGCTCGTGGATCCTAACGGTACCGAGGGGGGAGGTGAGGAGAAAGGGTTGGGACTTATTAAAGGTAAAGTGGTTTATGGGAGAGAGAAAAGGGTTGAGAGGCTAAAGGTGAAGGTGGCCAAAGAGATTTCTTGGTTAAGGGGTGAGGTGGAGGGATACAGAATACATTCAGGGGAGGTTTATTTGTATGAGAATCTTCCTTACGTTTTAGTGAACAAAGATTGGGCAGATGGGGTTTGCAAAGGAAATGTTTTGGGAACGCACCTTCACAATCTGTTTTGGAATGATGAGGTTAGGTGGAATTTCGTAAGGGAGATAGGCGGTATTAGTTCAAAAAGAAGTTATCTTCTTGAGATGCAAAGAGCATTTGATGGGCTTGCAGAGCAAATTGAGCACCATTCAAGGCTTGTCAAGTTTCTCAGCGATTTGATATAGCTTCTATGTTAAAGGTTGCTCAAAAAGAGCCGATATACAAAAAACGAAGTAGGAGGTGTAGTATGAGGAAGGCGTTGTTTGGTATCTTGGCGATTTTGTTTGCCACTTCAGTTTGGGCTACTTCTCCTGAGGTAGCCAAGCAGAATGTGAAGAAGTTTATTGAGTATGCCAAGAAGCACGGGAAGCAGGCGGCTCTGGCAGAGGTGAGACCTGATGGAAAGTTTGGGACGAAGGCTTTGGGGGAAGCTTACATATTTATTTTTGATAAAAACAAGCCTTGTGTACTGGTGGCTCACGGTGCCAATCCCAAGCTTGCTGGAAAGGATCTGAAGAACATAAAGGACCTTAAGGGTAAGTACTTTGCCATGGAGTTCTATGAAGTTGCCAAAAAAGGTGGAGGTTTCGTTACCTATTATTGGCCCAATCCCGTTACCAAAAAGGTTCAGCCCAAGGTTTCTTACGCTGAAGCTTATGATGGCTGGATCGTTGGTGCGGGGGTTTACAAATAATCATCAGGAGGTAAGGGGTTGAGCATTTCTAAGAAAATATGGAGTTCGTCTGTAATATTGGTTTTGGCTTTGGGAATTCTCTGGGCGTTTAGCATCAAGGTGGTTAGGACCCAGTGGGGTATAATGGGAAATTTCTATATAAGATACAAGGACTCTGTGAAGGCTTTGAAGTTGGCATATGAATTGTCTATAGCAAGAGGTAATCTCTATAAAGGTATGGCCCTTCTTTCTTCTTCTGGTGGCGAAGGGGAGATTGCAGAGAAAGGTAAGAAGTTTGTGGATGATTCTTTAGAGGTGTTGAAACGTATTAGGGCTCAGCTTAAAGAGCGTGTTGGAGATAATGATCTGTTGCCTCAGGAAAAGAAGTTGTTGAAGGCTGTAACTTTAGAGTTTGACAAGTATCTGCAATCTATAAGGGATGCCATTGATATAGGAATGCTCGACCCCAATACTGCTGTGGTTTACTTTAACAGCGCTGACGATCAGTTCTTGGTGCTTATGGATATTCTTGATAAGCTTGTGAAGTTCCAGGTTGAGGTTTCCAAGCATTATTTTGAAAATGCTAAGAAGCAGTATGCCGATGCCAAAATAGCATATCTCATAACGGTGCTTTTGGTGCTTATTTTGGCTCTTGCCATAAATGTTTGGGTGGCGAGATCCCTTTCCACGAGGATTCACGAACTGGTTGAGTTTATTGATAAGGTTGCACAAAGGGACTTTTCCAGAACCGTTGATATCAAAGGTTCCGATGAGCTTGCCCATCTTACAGAATCTCTTAACAGGTTTGTTAAGGAGATGCGTGAGATACTGGCTGTGTTGAAGAGGGAAGGCATAGAAACAGACAGGGCTTCCAGCGAACTTTCGGATATTTCGGAGGAGCTTATAGCTTCTGCCAACAAAGTGGCGGAGAGTGTGGAGATACTTATCCGTTCTATTGAAGAGATGAAAAGCGCTATTGACGATATTGCTCAAAGTTCTGTGGATGCGGCCCAACAGTCCCAGCTAACCAAGGACGAAGTGGAGAAGGGTAAAGAGTCCCTTGTAAAAAGTGCTAACAGCATAAGGGAGCTTTCAAGAACTGTTGAGACCACGGCAAGCACAGTTAGAGAACTGGAGAAGCTTTCCGAGGAGATAGAGAGTATCCTTAAGGTGATTGTGGATATTGCCGATCAGACCAATCTTCTTGCGTTGAACGCTGCCATTGAAGCGGCCCGTGCGGGAGAGCATGGAAGGGGCTTTGCCGTGGTTGCCGATGAGGTGAGAAAACTTGCAGAAACAACTACCAAGTCAACAGGGGAAATAGGGGAGATCATCAATAAGATCAAGGAGCAGACGGCTAAGGTTACCGAACTTATGGAGGAAGAAGTCCGTCAGTCCGAGGAGAACGTTGAGGCTATAGAGGATGTTTCCCAGATATTTGACAAGATTAAGTTTGCCATGGATGAGCTCAATGAGAAAATAAATCAGATAGCCGCTGCTGTGGAGGAGCAGAGCGCTTCGGTTAAAACCATAGTGGATAACGCATCCCTTGTGGAAACGGAGGCGAAGGAAAACGAGGGAATGGCTGTAAAGACCAAGGAGACCTCCGACAGGCTCAAGGAACTGGCCAATAAGCTTAAGGAAATCATTGAAATGTTCAAGGTTTAGAGTTGCAGGCGCCTTTTGTGGGCGCCTGTTCCACCCCTTTAAACTTCCCAGCCTTTGCTGTATAAATTGCCAAAAATTTGCGTCTGGAGGAGGTCTATGCACAAGTACAATCCCCATGAGATAGAGGAAAAGTGGCAAAAAGCTTGGGAAGAGTCCAAGATTTTTAAGGTTTACGAGGACAATCAAAGGCCCAAGTATTATTGCCTTGAGATGTTTCCCTACCCTTCAGGTCGTATCCACATGGGGCATGTGAGAAATTATTCCATTGGAGATGTGGTGGCCCGTTTCTTGAGGATGAGGGGGTACAATGTACTGCACCCTATGGGCTGGGATGCCTTTGGGCTTCCCGCCGAGAATGCGGCTATCAAGCATGGGGTACATCCCGCCAAGTGGACTTACGAGAACATAGAGCACATGAAAAGACAGCTTAAGCGTTTGGGCTTTTCTTACGACTGGGATAGGGAACTGGCCACGTGCGATGAGGATTACTATAGGTGGGAACAAAAAATATTTTTGGAGATGTTGGAAAGGGGATTAGCCTATAAGAAAAAGGCACCGGTCAACTGGTGTGAGAAGTGCCATACGGTGCTTGCCAACGAGCAGGTTGTGGGAGGAAAGTGCTGGCGTTGTGAGAGCGAGGTGGTGACCAAGGATTTGGAGCAGTGGTTTTTCAAGATAACGGAGTATGCCGATGAGCTTCTTGAGGGGCTGGAGAAGCTTAGGGGTAAATGGCCTGAAAAGGTTTTGGTAATGCAGGAGAATTGGATAGGTCGTTCTGAAGGAGCCGAGATAGAGTTCAAGATTGATGGACTGGATAAGTCTATAAGGGTTTTCACCACAAGGCCAGATACGGTTTTCGGTGTTACTTTTATGAGCCTTGCTCCTGAACATCCCCTTGTGGACGAGCTTGTGAAGATGCATCCGGAGACTGAGAAGATTATGGGAGAAGTGGAACGCTTGAGAAAACAGCCCCGTTCGGCACGGTTGCTTGATGAGTTTGAAAAAGAGGGTGTTTTTACCGGGGCTTACTGTATTAATCCCTTCACAGGCGAGAAAGTTCCCATCTTTGTTGCAAACTTTGTGCTCTATGAATACGGAACCGGTGCCGTAATGGCTGTTCCTGCCCATGATCAGAGGGATTTTGAATTTGCCAAGAAGTATAAGTTGCCCATAAAGGTGGTGATACAGCCAGAGGGAGAAGAGCTTGATCCAGAGACTATGACCGAGGCCTATGAAGGTCAGGGATACCTTGTGAATTCTGGTCAGTTCAACGGTATGTTCAACGAGGAAGCCAAAAAAGCCATTATAGAATACATGGAGGATAAGGGCTTTGGTAAAGGGACGGTTACTTACAGGCTGAGAGACTGGCTCATTTCCAGACAAAGGTATTGGGGAACTCCCATCCCGGTTGTTTACTGCGGTAAGTGCGGTATGGTGCCTGTGCCAGAAGAGGAGTTGCCGGTGAAGCTTCCTAAAGATGCTCCTTTCACAGGGACGGGGAATCCATTGGAGATGGTGGAGGACTTTGTGAATACCACCTGTCCTAAATGTGGCGGACCGGCAAAGAGAGAAACTGATACTATGGATACCTTTGTGGAATCTTCCTGGTATTTCTTTAGGTACTGCTCTCCTCAGTACGATAAGGGACCTTTTGACAGGAAAGCCGTTGATTACTGGATGCCTGTTGATCAGTATATCGGTGGCGTTGAGCACGCAGTTTTGCATCTGCTATACGCCAGGTTCTATACCAAGGTCCTGAGGGATCTTGGATACACCAATGTTGACGAGCCTTTCTCTGCCCTCCTTACTCAAGGGATGGTGCTTAAGGATGGGAGAAAGATGTCCAAGTCCTTTGGAAATGTAGTTGATCCAGACAGCATGATAGAAAAGTATGGAGCCGACACGGTGAGGCTTTTTCTGCTGTTTGCTGCTCCACCTGAAAAGGATCTTGAGTGGAGTGATCAGGGAATAGACGGATGTTACAGGTTCCTCAACAGGCTGTGGAGACTGTTAACCGGACATATAGATGATCTTAGAGGTGTTGGCAGAGACTTTGATTTTGCCAAGCTTTCCGATGCTGGAAAGGAAGCGGTCAAGAGGACCCATAAGCTTTTGAAGAAGGTTACGGCAGATGTGGAGAAGTTTAGGTTCAACACGGCAGTGGCGGCTTTTATGGAGTACACCAACCATATGCAAGACTTGGAGAGCTGCATCAATTGGGAAGACGAGAACGAATTGAGGGCTATTAGAGATTGTTTTGAAAAAGTTGTTCTGGCCCTTTCTCCATTTGTTCCGCATTTTGCTGATGAAGTGTGGAGCTTGCTTGGAAACGAGGGATTTACCCTGAATGAAAGGTGGCCTGAGTATAATGAGGAGTGGACGAAAGAAGAGTTTATCACCTTGGTGGTTCAGGTTAACGGTAAGGTGAGGGCGAGGATTGAGGCTCCTTCTGGGCTTTCCGAAGAGGAGATGAAAAAGATAGCTGTAGAGAATGAGAGAATAAAGAAGTGGATTGATGGCAAGAGTATTGTTAAAATAATTGTGGTACCCAACAAGCTCGTGAACATTGTCGTGAGGTGAGGTTATGAAGCACATAGCCCTTTTTAGGGAGATACTGAAGGACATAGTTGATGAAGTTTATCTTGAGGAGATCCGTTCAACGGTGGTTCAGTTTATCAAGGATGAGTACAAGCCCAAGTCTTGTGCCATCGTTACGTGCAAAGATGATCAGTTGAGGGTGCGTATCTCAAGGGGCGTTTCTTACACTTTCATAAAACAGTTGCACAGGGAGAACAGGCATCCTCTTGTGGACTTTTTGAGAAAGGAGAAGAAGGTAGTCATTATAGATGAGAATCATCCCATGTATCCCACTGGCTTTGAGCATTCTTACAAGACCATGGTTCTTGTGCCCATTCTGGGTGGTGGCAGATTAGTAGGGCTTTTGTTTATGGACTTTTCTGAGAGGAAAGATTTTCCTCCTCATGAGGTTGAGGCCTTGGAAACGTTGGGTCTGCTTCTTTCTGTTGCTGTGGATCACTATGAATTGAGGGACAGGCTTGATGATCTTGTGGATCACGATGCCTTGACGGGGGTTTATAACTTCAAGCACTTCCATGAACTTTTGTTCAAAGAGGTTCAGAGGACGGATGAGACGGGACATCCTTTCGCTTTGGGCCTTTACGCCGTTACGGGATTGAAAAGGGTCAACGAAAAGTACGGGCATGTGGCAGGAGACAGGCTTCTTAGGTTCGTGGCGGATCTTTTGAAGGCCAAGGTTAGAAGGTTTGATGCAGTGGCGAGATATGCTGCAGCTAAGTTTGCGGTGATCTTTCCTGAAGCGGACAAGGAGTTTGCAAAAAGGATTGCTGAAGAGGTCATTGAGAAGTTTTCAAAAAGTGAGTGGGCGAGGTTGGATACTGAGGTCTACTTGGATGTGGGAATTGTGGTTTATCCTGAGGATGCCAAAGATGAAAAGACTCTGTTGAACAGGCTTGAAGAATGTGTGCACGAGGCTAAAAGGGACAAAGGCTCCAATATTGTGGTCTATCCTTTTAAGTGATGTAGAGGGGAGCAGAGGCTCCCCGCATTTTTAGAATAAGGTTCCGTTCTTAAGCGAGATAACTATTCCCAATAGGGCTACTACCACAAACCAGACCACGGGCAGAGCAGCCGCTACCTTGCCGAGGGTGTTGAGCTCTTCAAGCTGTGCGATTTCTGTATCTTTTTTTCTGCCGAGCTTAAAGGTCACGGCTATAGGATAGGATATAACCAGAATGCCCATGACAAAGGTTGCGAAGAAAAGCAAGGTGCTTTTGGGGTCAAGGTTCATTTTGTAATTGTAAAGGCTGTATCCAGCCGATGTTAAAGTAGTGTACCTTAACAGTTCCCTTGCAATGCTCATTAAAAGAACCACGATAAATGCAAAAGTGGCTGTCACCAAGGCCTTTTCTCTGTAGTCTCCTTTCAGTTTGAACAGATATCCCACAAAGGAGGCAGCAGCAAGTACACAGATAATGGTTATTGGATGGAACATGAACTTGGTTGGGGTGGTGGCTAACCAGAGCAACCCTACTAATCCCTGAGCGCACGAGGCATAAAGGGCAAGCTTGGCTCCTGTGGATGCTACCCATTCTGTGTAGCTATCGCTGTATTTTCCTCTGAAGTACCAGCCGTAAAGCATCATGTACACGCCGGCTATGGCCAAGGAGGGGATGAGGAAGTGAAGGAGCCTCGGTATGTCTATGGCGTGAAGACCTGTTCCGTGAAGATTTACCTTACCACTGGCTGTAATCCACTGGCTCCACTTTTCGGGATGCAGCATTTGCATGGAGAGAGCATGTATTATGACTGCGGCTAAGATAAGAGAAGCCAAGCTGGCCATGTTCCAGAAAAGGCTTCCTCCGTGTTCCCCTTTGCCCAAGTAGAAAAGATAGGCAAAGGTAAAGGCTAAAGCTATTGCTGTCAGAAACAGAAGCGTCCACCATGCCGACATTTGGGCGGATGAGTACCAGAATGGGTCGTATATCACCTGTACAAACAGTAGAGGAGCCACTCCCATGACTATGGCTAAAGAAGTCATTATGGTGCTTGTTCTTGCAAAGGCTTTTGAGAGCTTTATCCAGTAGTCTCCTCCTTTCAACCTGCCGTAAAGGGATACCGCTGTTCCTCCCATTACTATGTTGACGAAGGTGATGTGTATGGCAAAGGTCAGCACCATTAAGGCTTGGAATACTATTGGATAGAAGGGAATTCCCATTACATCCCGCATTTTATTTAAGAGCTCCATCATGACACAACCTCCTTACTCGTTGGCTATTTTTGCAAGGTAAGCAGCGGCGGCTTCTTTTTCCTCATCTGTACCTAAGAAGGGGGGCATGTAGCTGTAGTCTCCAAGACTGTCCAGTATGTCTTTAATCTCATCTTCTTCCATGCCAGATAGGAGTTTTGCAAGAGGCCTTATCAAACCATTCCTTTTCAGGGAGTGGCACCCTGCGCACTGATGGGCGACAAGAACCTTGCCCACTTCCAGCTTGTTCCCGTCGGTGATTTTTCTCAGATCTTCCGGTAGGTAGTACAACCTGCTCAGGAAACCCTTTTCGTTAATCTCGTCAACTTCAGATTTCACTCCTTTTGCTGGAACGTCTTTTGCAATTACTTGATTGCTGCCATACATTAGACCTCCTATGATCCAGGGTCTTCTTGCGCCCTCCCTGAAGGATTCTCCCGCTCCTATGGCCAAGAACAGTATCACTACCGCCACAACACCTGCTATCGGATTTGATAGGTCCGGCTTTGCCATGCCGAAGATGGCAAAGTAAAGAAACACCATCACTCCCAAGACCGCTGCCGCTATTAGCATGTGCTTTAGATAGGGCAGGGCGTTCATTAGTTCTTTGGTGGTTTCGGGTAGTTTTGCTATGTACCAACTGCTGAATATGGCACCACCTATAAGTCCTGCCATACCCCATTTGGCGGCTAATCTGGTGATTTCTTTTCTAACTTCAAGGTTACTTACCCTGCTTGCAGCTATCATGGCATAAGTTGCGGCTATGGCAAACATGAAAGCGGTTCTTGTGAAGAGCTGTGGCCAGTATGAGGAGTTAAAGAATCCGTCAAAGAATCCTCCTGTTTCAAACCACTTATCAGGGGTAAGCATGAAGGCCAGTATGCCTGTGATGATGACCATGCTGATCCAAGCTCCCCAGGCGTATATCCATCCGATTCTCAGGTGATGCTCGGGGGCAATGCGATTGAGGGTGTAATAGTAGGCGTATATGGCCACAATTTCTATAATGAAGAATACCCATTCTGTTGCCCAGCCCCACACATAGTTGTGTATTAAGGTTGATATTGCCCTTGGGGAAGCAGCTGCCGAGGCGAACCATATACCCACACCGGTTATTGAACCATAAACGAAACAGAAGACTAATATGAGCAAGGAGAATCTCTTAAGAAACTCCATCAGCTCAGGTCGGTTTTCCTTAATGGCTTTTCTTTCCACATATACCCCAAGCCACAGGGCTCCGGTGGCAAAGTGGGAGGGCAGTATGTGGAATACTGCTACAATGGCTATTATAAATGCGGAACTTAGGGTGGGTAAAAGCCACGCCGGATACATGGTGGCACCTCCTAAATTCTGATATAATTTGTCAGACAACTTAAAATTTACCTCATACACATAGCCTGTCAAGGGTTGAGGAGAGAAGCGAGGATTTGATCTACTTTGGCTCGTGAAGCTGATGGGTGTTGAAAAGGAAGGAGATTCGTGCTATATGCTACTATGCAGAATTAAATTCTGTATAGTGAAATTTCATGAAGACGTCGGTTGAAAAGGCTCTGGATGTGATCTTGCTTTTTGATGATGAAAAGAGACTGCTCGGTATAAATGAGATGGCTCGTCTTCTTGATATGCCCCCGAGCTCTGTCCAGAGACTTGTGAACATCCTGAAGAAAAAAGGATTTCTCGTTCAAGATGTGAGCACTCGCAAATACAAGCTCGGCACCATATTTTTGAAGCTGGCAGGAATAGTTAGGGAGAGTTTGGATCTTGCCAAGATGGCCTATCCTATAATGCAGGATCTGTCCCGTGAGACCGGGGAGACGGTGCATCTGAATGTTATAGACAACTGGGAGAGGGTGTGTATAGAGTCCATAGAGTCTACGCAGCCTCTTATGGCGAGGATGCCTGTCGGGCATCGCTCCCCCCTTTATGCTGGAGCTTCTTCAAAGTGTCTTTTGGCTTTTTCTTCAGATGCTTTTATTGAGGAGTATTTAAGGCGTTTTGAGCTGAGAGACATTACTGAGAATACCATAACCGACAAAGATCTTTTCTTGGAAGAGTTAAAGAGAATTAGAAACATGGGCTATGCGGAGAGCTTTTCGGAGCGGGTAAGAGGACTTGGAGCCATTAGCGCTCCAGTTTTTGGTTACAATGGTTCTCTTGTGGCGTCCCTCAGCTTGGCCATTCCAGAGGTACGCTTTAGAGAGGAGGGTAGGAAAAGGCTTTACATAGATAAGCTATTGGATGCTGCAGCCAAAATCTCTTCCCTTTTGGGCTACCAATCGTCTGAGGGGTGATGATATGCTTGATGGGGTATTGGTCTTGGACATGAGCAGGGTGCTTGCTGGGCCTTTTGCCACCATGATTCTTTCGGATTTGGGAGCCACCGTTATCAAGGTGGAGAACCCCGAAGGAGGGGATGAGACCAGGGGGTGGGGTCCTCCGTGGTATCACGGTGAGAGTGCTTACTATCTTTGTGCCAACAGAAACAAAAAAAGTATAGCTGTGGATCTGTCCAACGATGAAGGAAGAAAGATTGTGGTTGAGCTGGCTAAAAGGGCCGATGTGCTGGTGGAAAACTTCAAGGTGGGTGGTTTGAAAAAGTTCGGTTTGGACTACGATTCTGTGAAAAGAGTAAATCCCTCTATTATTTACTGTTCCATAACGGGGTATGGGCAGACAGGCCCGTACAGGGAAAGACCCGGATATGACTTCATTATTCAGGGTATGTCTGGGCTTATGAGTATAACGGGAGAGCCTGGTGGAATGCCTATGAAAGTGGGGGTGGCTATAACCGATGTCATAGCGGGGCTTTACTCTGCCATAGCCATTTTGGCTGCCCTCTACAGGAGAAAGTTGACAGGAAAGGGTGAATACATAGATATATCTCTTCTTGACACATCCATATCCGCTCTGGTGAATGTGGCCAGTAATTATCTGGTTTCTGGAAAAACCCCAAAAAGATACGGTAATGCCCATCCTAATATAGTTCCTTACGAAACCTTTAAGGCCAAGGATGGGTACTTTAACTTGGGAGTGGGGAACGATTCTCAGTTCAAGAGACTTTGTGAGATACTGGGAAGGCCAGACATAGCTGAGGACGAGAAGTTCAAAACCAATGCCAGGAGGGTTGAGAACAGGGATGAGTTGGTTCCTTTGCTGAATCGTCTCTTTTCTGAAAGGCCTGTGTCCTACTGGCTTAAAGTGCTTGCTGAGGAGAAAATACCCTGCGGTCCCATTTATACGTTGCCTGAGGTCTTTTCCGACGATCATGTGAAGTCAAGGGGTATGGTGTGGGAGATGGAGCACTTGGGGGATATTCTAAAGCTTGTGGCTTCTCCTCTGAAGTTTGCCGACTATAAGGTGAAGCCTAAATCGCCTCCTCCAACCTTAGGGCAGCATACCGATGAGGTTTTGAGCGAGTTTTTGGGTTTAACCAGTAGCGAGATAGCGGCCCTAAAAGAGTGCGGGGCCGTAAAATAAAATTATGTGGGAGGTGTGGTATGCGTAGGTTATGGTTGTGGATGCTTGCTTTGGCGTTGGTGGCTGTGGGTTGCTCCTCCAAGATGGAAGCCAAGAAGAAGGCGGCTACCAATGCTCCTATGATGGTGAACTGTCCCAGTGACATTACTTGGGACATCACCAACTCTGCCAAGGTTTGTCGCTTTGCCTGCTACGTGGGTAATTTCAAGGGGAAGAAGATGCTCATCTATGAGGTTGAGGTTAGGAACGTTTCCAGTCAGCCCAAGCGCTTCAGGGTTCAGATCGTTAATCCCGAAGGCAAGTCTGTGGGAGGCTTGATCCCAAGAAAGGGCAAGCCCCCTGTGCTTAAGCCAGGTGAGGCCAAATCCTTCAAGTATCCTGTTAAAGGATATCTTGAGATTCCCAAGAAACTTGAAGTTTACGTTATGGAACTAAAGTAGAGGAGGTGCAGTAATGAGGAGGTTGGGGCTGTTTTTAGCTGTGTTTGCCATGATTCTGGGCATTGCTACTGTGGATGCCCAGGCCAGAAAGAGGTTCATATCCATTGGAACCGGAGGAACCGGGGGTGTTTACTATCCCTACGGTGGTGCCCTTGCTGAGATCTGGACCAGGTACGTTAAGGATGTTTACGCCGTGGCTGAGGTTACAGGTGCTTCTGTGGAAAATGTGAAGCTTGTTAACAGAGGAGAGAGCGAAGTTGCTGAGGTTATGGGTGATGTTGCTTATGAAGCCTACTACGGGCTGGGAAGGTTTAAAGGCAAGAGACAAAAGATATACGCCCTGTTTGTCATGTATCCCAATGTGTATCACGTGGTTACCTTAAAGAACAGCGGCATCAAGAAGCTTCAGGATCTCAAAGGTAAAAGGGTTTCCGTGGGTGCTCCCGGTAGTGGTACGGAGTACATGAGTAGTTTGGTGCTTCCTACGGTGGGTGTACCCTACGAGTCCTTCAAGGTGTATAGGCTTTCTTTTGTTGAAACTGCTAATGCTTTAAAGGATGGAACCATTGATGCAGGTGTGTGGTGCGTTGGTCCCCCCACATCTTCCATCATGGATCTTGCTACCACCCATCACATCTACATTGTTCCCTTCTCTGATGAGGAGGTAAAGAAGGTTACTTCCAAGTACAAGTACTACTCAAGGGCCATAATTCCTGCTGGAACCTACAAGGGTGTGGATTACGATGTTCAAACAGTTTCTGTTTGGAACGTGGCCATAGTGAACAAGGATCTTCCTGAGGACTTGGTGTATCAACTTGTAAAAGCGGTGTTTGAACATCAAGACTACCTCCTCAAGGTGTATCCCGGCGCCAAGTACACCGTTCCTGAGAACATCGTTAAGTATTCTCCTATTCCGTTGCACCCTGGCGTTGTGAAATATCTCAGGGAGAAGGGAATTGAGGTGCCTGAAAGGTTGCTTCCAAAAGACTAATAAATCCTTTGGAGGGGCTGTGTTGCCCCTCCTTTTCTCTTTTTTTGCCCTTTGGTTAAACGTCCGTGCGGGGCAGATGTACTTGGAATTTGTGGATGTAGCCGCAGGTAAAGTGGTTTACCGGTTGCGGGTGTATCCCGGTTTTAGGTTTGCCATTAACTATCATCACTCGGTGGATCATCAGCCCATATATGAGTTCTTCAGAGTGGATGGGGATGGGAATATAGTCTTGGAATGGACCAAGTTTAAAAGCTTTGGGGCTGGTATGGGATACTGGAGATCGCGGGGCAAATTGGAAGACTGTGACGGTTGGCTTTGCATAAAGGACATGAACTATAGGGTGGGTTCCTTTGTCATGGTGGTGGGGGCCAGAGGGGTGGATCATACCCTTTTGGTGCACGGAAAAAGGATCATCAACTTCAGCAAGGGTTATGCCCATAGAAAGCTTTTGGTGAGGGTGAGGCATGAGTGAGAATGCATCCTTGTGGCGCAGGGTTTCGGAGTTAACTGCCAAGTTTGTGGTTGTGGTTGGGGTTGTTCTCAGTACTTTTCAGCTTTACACAGCCGGTCTCAAGGCCATTACTGCATTGAGGCAGAGATCGTTTCATTTGGTGTGTATTCTGCTTTTGTCTTTCTTGCTCAAGCCCCTCTACAAGAACTTTAAAGAAAATAGTAAGTTGAGGTATCCAGCGGTCTTTGTTGATGTCCTTCTTATTTTGTCCACTATAGCGGTGGGCCTTTACATCTGGATTGACCTCAACGGTATCTACGAAAGACAGGGTGATTGGAGCCGTATGGATCTGATAGTTTCTATAGTTTGCGTTATACTCGTTCTTGAAGCCACAAGAAGGGTTATAGGCACCATAATGATGTCCATTGCCATAATGTTCCTTCTGTACGCATATTTTGGTCCCTACATGCCTGAGATACTGATACATAAAGGGTATTCTGTTGAGAGGATCGCCACCACTTTGTCCCTTACCACAGAGGGGATATTTGGGCTTCCCATTGGTGTTGCTGCAACCTATGTCTACATATTTGTGCTGTTTGGAGCCTTTTTAGAAAAAACAGGGGCAGGTAACTTCTTCATAAACTTAGCGTATTCTCTTACTGGTAAGTACGCTGGGGGGCCTGCGAAGACAGCGGTTATTGCCAGTGGGTTTATGGGTTCCGTTTCGGGAAGTGCTGTGGCCAATGTGGTTTCAACAGGTGCTTTTACCATACCCATGATGAAAAAGATTGGTTATAAGCCTCATGTGGCAGGTGCTATAGAGGCGGCAGCATCCACCGGTGGTCAGTTGATGCCTCCCATTATGGGAGCTGGTGCGTTCCTTATGGCAGAATTTACCAAAACATCCTATCTTCACATAGTTAAGATAGCCATTATACCTGCAGTTCTTTACTACCTTACTGTGTTTCTCTTTGTTCACGTGGAGGCTCATAAAGAGGGTATTTGGGGCCTTCCAAAGGAGCAGTTGCCTGATCTGTGGCAGACCATAAAAGACGGCGCTCATTTCCTGATTGCTTTAGCTATTCTTATCGCTGCTTTGGTGATGAATTTCAGCCCTATGAAGGCTGGATTCATAGGCATCGTTTCTCTGTTTTTGGTTTCTCTTTTAAGGAAGCATTCCCGCATGGGCTTCAAAGACATAATAGACGCCTTTGTTATGGGCGCTAAGGGTGCCGTTTTGGTTTCTGTGGCGTGTGCTGCTGCTGGTATAATTGTTGGTTGTGTTAATCTTACAGGAGTGGGACTTAGGTTTTCTTCTATGGTTGTTTCCCTTTCCCACGGGATTCCCCTTCTGGCCCTTGTGCTCATAGCTTTGGCCTCTTTGGTTTTGGGAATGGGGCTTCCCGTTACGGCATCTTACATAGTTCTAGTCATTCTTGCAGGCCCTGCCCTCATGGATATGGGCATACCCTTGCTTGTGGCTCACATGATCGTCTTCTGGTACAGTCAGGATGCCAATGTTACGCCACCTGTGTCTTTGGCAGCCTTTGCTGCTGCTGGTGTTGCCGAGGCAAGCCCGGTAAAGACCGCTTTACAGGCTTGGAAGCTTGCTAAGGGGTTGTATATTCTACCTGTGGTAATGGCCTATCATCCTCTTTTACTGAACGGTCCCGTAAGCGAGGTGGTTCTCACAGTGTTCTTCACCACTTTATGCCTTGTTGCCTTTGTTGCCTTCTTTGAGAGGTATCTTTTGACATGGATGAGCTGGCCGGAGGCCATTTTGTTCGGCGTATCCGGTGCTGCTCTTATATGGAAGGGAAGGATGGTTAATGTAACCGGATTGGTTCTTTTCCTGATTCTTATGGCACTTCAGATACTCAGAAAGAGGAGGGAGGAGTCATGATAAAGAACGTGGATTTTATGGGTTTGGAGGAATTTCTTTCTGAAGAAGAAAAAATCATCAGGGACACAACAAGGAGATTCGTAGAGAACGAGGTTATGCCCATTATTGAGGATTACTATGAAAAAGGGGAGTTTCCCAACGAGTTGATCAAAAAGATTGCTGACTTGGGGCTTTTGGGAATGACAATTCCTGAGGAATATGGCGGAGCCGGTGCCAGCTACTTTATGTACGGGCTTGCCTGTCAGGAGCTTGAGTGGTGTGATAGTGGTTTAAGAAGCTTTGTTTCTGTGCAGAACTCTTTGTGTATGTTTCCCATCTATCAGTACGGTTCTGAAGAGCAGAAAAAGAAGTATCTTCCCGGTATGGCAAGAGGTGAGATTATAGGGTGTTTTGGTCTGACGGAGCCTGATGCTGGTTCCGATCCTGCAAGCATGAGAACCACAGCCAAAAAGGTTAAGGGCGGGTGGGTTCTAAACGGGAATAAGACATGGATAACCAACTCTCCCATAGCTCACATTGCGGTGGTTTGGGCAAGGACCGAGGAGGGCATTAGGGGCTTCATAGTTGAAAGGGGAACGGAAGGCTTTTCAACCCCGGAGATAAAAAAGAAGATGTCCCTTAGATTCTCTCCCACGGGAGAGATTGTCCTGGAGGATTGCTTTGTTCCCGATGATAATATGCTTCCCGGTAGCGTGGTGGGGATGAAGGCTCCTTTGTCATGCTTGACCAGGGCCAGGTACGGAATCGCTTGGGGTGCTGTGGGAATGGCTGCCTACTGTTTTGAAACAGCGTTAAATTACACTAAGGAAAGGATAATGTTTGGCAAGCCCATAGCTTCTTTCCAGCTTGTTCAAAAAGACTTAGCCGATATGTTTACAGAGATAACAAAATGCCAGCTTTTGGTTTACAGGCTCGGCAGGATGTTTGACGAAGGCAAAGCCAATCACGTTCACGTTTCTATGGCCAAAAGAACATGTACAATGATGGCCTACAATGTAGCCAAGAAAGCAAGAGAACTTTTGGGTGGAAACGGTATAAGCTTGGAGTACCATGTTATAAGACATGTTATGAACGCTGAGACTACAACAACTTATGAGGGAACTGATAAAATTCACACATTAATTTTAGGAAGGTACTTGACAGGCATGGATGCCTTTAGATAAAAGGCGCCAAAAATTGTTTGGGAGCAAGGGATGTACAAACATATTTTGGTGCCGGTGGACTTTTCCGAATATTCAAAAAAGGCCTTGGGAATAGCCGTTGAGCTAGCAGAAAAGTTTGGATCCAAGATAACAGTGTTACATGTGGTGCATGAAGAAGGCTACTTTACGGTATTTTTATCGGAGAACGAATTTGAAGAGCTCAAGAAAAAGATTGTCCCGAGTGTCCATGAGCAGTTTCAGAAGCTGGAGAATGAGCTTCTCGGCGGCAAAAACATAGAACATGATTTTATTATTCGCTATGGTGCACCATACGCTGAGATAATACTGGAACTTGAAGAGAATGATTATGATTTGGTTATTGTAAGTTCTCATGGTGCCACTGGCCTGAAAAGCCTTTTCCCTTATGGTGGGACAGCAGAGAAGGTTGTTAGACGTTCTCCTGTGGATGTGCTTGTGGTTAGGAAAGATTAAGGAAAGGTTATTGAAAAAGCTTTTGAGTTGTGCTAAAGGAGTAGACACTAAAAACTCTATAAGGGAGGTAGGGGTATGAGTTTGAGAAGGGTGGTTGTTGTTTTACTTGGTTTGTTGTTGGCTGTTCCTTTTGGTGTTTCTCATGCTAAGAGAATGAACTTTGCCACCATTGGAACCGGTGGAGTAACAGGAGTTTACTATCCCACAGGTGGTGCCATCAGTCGTATGGTTAACAAGAAGTCTGATAAGTATCATCTTAGGCTTACCGTTGAGTCAACGGCGGGTTCCGTTTACAATATTAACGCTGTTATATCAGGGCAGTTGGAGTTTGGAATCGCCCAGTCTGATAGGCAGTATCAGGCATGGTGCGGACTTAAAGAGTGGAAGGGAAGACCCCAAAAGAAGCTTAGAAGCATATTCTCCATACATCCTGAAGCGGTGACCCTTGTTGCTTCAGTCAAAAGCGGTATCAAGTCTGTGCCTGATCTCAAGGGTAAGAGGGTGAACCTTGGAAATCCTGGTTCTGGACACCTCGCCAATGCCCGTGATGTTCTCAAGGCTTTTGGTATTGATGAAAAGAGAGATATAAAGGCTGAGTATGCCAAGGCTGTTGAAGCTCCTCAGCTCCTTCAGGACGAGAGGATAGACGCATTCTTCTACACCGTTGGTCATCCTAACGGAAACATAAAAGAGGCAACATCTGGAAGGGTTAAGGTGCGTATCGTTCCCATAGAGGGTCCTCCAGTAGAGAAACTCTTGCAAAAGTATCCTTACTACGCCAAGGCGATTATTCCTGTTAAGTTTTATCCTATGGCAGCCAACAAGAAGGATGTGCCTACCATTGGCGTGAAGGCTACCTTTGTTACCAGCGCTGATGTGCCTGAGGAGTGGGTATACGCCATTGTGAAGGAAGTTTTTGATAACTTTGAGGAATTTAAGAAGCTTCATCCAGCTTACTCTACTCTTACCAAGAAAGACATGCTCAAAGGTTTGAGTGCTCCCCTCCATCCCGGTGCTATCAAGTACTACAAGGAGACTGGTCTCATAAAGTACGTGGATCCTCGTTTGCTTGATCCTAACAAGGGTATGCCCTGTCCGTAAAGGGGTGCCCTTTTCAAAGATAAGGGGGGCACAGCCCCCCTTTTTTTAATACCCATTTCAAGCGAGGTGGAGGGGCAGCATGGAGCAGCAGAAAGATAGGATGAAGGAAGTTGAGGAGATCCTAAAAACAGAGAGCGCAGAGGTAAGAAGTTTTATTAGGACTCACGAAAAGGTTATTGTTGGTGTTCTATGTATAGCCTGGGCCCTTTTCCAGTTGGCCATTGCCAGCGTGATAATTCTTGACAGTATTACCATCAGAGCGGTGCATTTAGCTTTTGCTTTGGCCATTGTTTACCTGAGTGTTCCCATGTTTAGGAAACCTTTGCGTTCACCGCTGCTCAGGCCCCTTTGTGAGACAAGAGGGATACCTTGGATAGATTATATCCTTGCCTGTTTGGCTGCTGTGTCTGCCCTGTACCTGTGGCTGGACTGGGAAGGTATAGCCATGAGGGCAGGGCTCCCGATAACAAGAGACATTATCTTTGGTATAGCAGTTATCATCTTTCTACTTGAGGGAACAAGAAGAGCCATTGGAGTAGCTCTACCTATAGTTGTTATTGTTTTTACTATTTATGTCTTTCTTGGTCCATATATGCCGGGAATCTTTGCTTACAGAGGAGTAAATCTTGCAAGGTATTTGAGCCAGATTTCCCTTTCTACGGAAGGTATATACGGAATCCCTCTGCATGTTTCTGCTACGGTAGTATATTTGTTCGTTTTGCTGGGTGCTATGCTTGAAAGGGCAGGTGCGGGTAAATTCTTCTTGGATCTTGCTATAGCGGCTTTGGGTAGATTTACCGGTGGCCCTGCAAAGGCAGCCGTTTTCGCCAGTGGGCTTACCGGATTGGTTTCTGGTTCCAGTATAGCCAATGTTGTGACCACAGGGACCTTTACTATCCCTCTTATGAAGAAAGTGGGGTATCCTCCTGAAAAGGCCGGTGCTGTTGAGGTAGCTGCATCTACCAACGGTCAGTTGATGCCTCCTATCATGGGTGCAGCGGCCTTTATCATAGCTGAGTACGTTAACGTTCCTTATATACAGGTGGTTAAAGCGGCGGCTATTCCGGCGGTGGCTTCGTATTTTGCCCTCTTTTACATAGCTCATCTTGAGGCGGTCAAGCTTGGTCTGAAAGGTTTACCACCTGAAGAGCTCCCCGATTGGAAGAAGGTTTTGAAAGAAGGTATTCACTTTGTCATACCCATAATGGTTTTGGTGTGGGAGCTTATTGTTATGCGGCATTCTACGGATCTTTCTGCTTTTAGGTCCATTGTGGTGCTGGTTATTGTGCTTCTTTATCAGGAGGTCAGAAACGCTTTAAGGGAGAAAAAAACCTTTGTTGATGGCATAAAGAACTGGATCAAGCTTACCGGTGAAGGTCTTATAAGTGGTTCCAAGGCCATGGTTCCTGTGGCGTTGGCATGTGCCTCTGCCGGTATAGTGGTTGGTATAGTAAACATGGGAATAGGCGGGATGATCACTGAGATCGTTGAAGTGTTGGCCATGGGTAATCTCTTTCTCCTCTTGGTTATAACAGCCGTTGCCAGCTTGATCCTTGGTATGGGACTTCCTACAACTGCTACCTATATAGTTATGGCTTCTCTTACTGCTCCGGTTATCGTTAAGCTTGGTCCGCCTTTGGGGTTGGTGATACCTTTAATGGCTGCTCATCTTTTCTGTTTCTACTTTGGTATTCTTGCCGATGATACGCCTCCCGTTGGACTGGCGGCGTACGCTGCCGCTGCCATTGCCGATTCGGATCCCATAAAGACTGGTGTGCAGGGCTTCATTTATGATTTGAGAACAGCCCTCATTCCCTTTATGTTCGTGTTTAATCCCGATCTTATCCTTCACAACATAAATAACTTCTTCTTGGCTATACTGATCTTTGTTATGGCCGTTTTTGGCTGCTTTGCCTTTGCCAACTTCACGCAGGGGTGGTTCCTCACAAAAATGAAGTGGTGGGAGTTTCCTATAATGTTTGTTACATCAATACTTTTCTTTGATCCTGATTCACTAAACGAGATATTCCACCTCGGCATCAACCGCTTCTATCTTTACATTATCCCTTGCGTGTTGTATGGAGCGCTGTACCTTATTCACAAGGCGAGAAAGGGTAAGCAGCAGACAGCGGTGGCTGTGTAGGATTCAATAAACCATCCCGATTAGAGGGGTCCTAACATGTCTCTCATAATGAAAAGCCTTAATCTTGAATTGGGTAAAAAGCATTACCTTTTGTACATAGGTGAGGTGAAGTCTTATGGGCTTGCCATATACATGGCAAGAACCTTAGAGAAGTTCAAAAGGGTGCCCCACGATGTCATCTTCATAGTGCCGGATGTTATGAGTGGTTATCCTCCGGGGATGGAAAATATAGTTGTTATAAATCCTTACGTTTACGATCTTTTCATGAAGAATTTGGATATAGGTATATGCAGGAAGGTAGCTGCAAGGGTTTCTCTGTCAGACTTTTACAGAGAGGTGTCCAAGCATCCTTGCGTCAGAGAGCTTTTGATAACTCTGCTCCGCTATCAAGACGAGCTGTTTGTTTATACTTTTGAAAGCAAGCCTTCTTTGGAGCTACCGCCTCTCATGGGTCTTAAGTTTCTTGGAACCGATCCTGTGGTTTCGGACAGATGGAACGACAAGTTTTTCCAGTATGAAAAGCTCAACAGGGTGGTTCCTGTACCCGATTTCATAATTGCTAACAGGGTTAACGATGGTATCTTGAGGGCTCTGTTTTCAGAGTGGGAGCGGGTTTTTGTAACCTGTAGGTATAGCGCTGCGGGTTCCAACAGTGCGATCTTGGATAAACCGGATCTGTTTTACAGGTACTTTGAGGATGTGGAAAACGATGTGTTCATGTTTGCAAGATATGTGAAGCATCACAGTGATCCTACCGTTTTGGGTATTGTTGCCAATGAGAAGGAGGTCTTTATAGCCGGCGTGGCTGACCAGATGATAGAAAAGGGCAATCGCTTTGTGGGATCGCTTTATCCTTCTTCTTTGCCCAAAAGTGTGGTTAGAAAGCTCAGAGACTACACTATTAAGGTAGGTAGGGTTCTTGCCATTGAAGGTTATAGAGGTTTCTTCGGGTGTGACTTTATAGTGGATGAAAATGAGAATGTGTACTTCGTTGAGGTAAACGCCAGAAAACAAGGGACAACCATGGAGTTCTGCTGCACCTTTGATGTGGAGTTGGGTGATGGCAGGGAGAAGGTAACCCTTACCGATATGGAATATTCCTCAATCATTTACGATACCTTTCCCATGGGAACCAACGAGCTTTACAAAGTGAACCCCTTGAGAAGGGATGTGATCAACTGGGGAACCTACAACTACAAGGTAGACATAAATGTGACCCTCAGTGGCGAGCCGGAAACTTCATCTATATGCGAGCTTGATCTCTTCAAGCAGGGCAAAGGCTACATGGTTACGGACTATATTGGAGATGGTTTCACCGTGAGGAGGGATACCTTTGTGGCAAGGGTTATTTCTGTTGGTTCCACAAGAACCGAGGTGATGGACGGCATTCAAAAGGGCAGACTTGAAATAGAACAGTGTATAAGGAGGTAGGGGATGGCTGAAGCTTTTGATTCTTACACCAAGGAGCTTTTTGATGCTTTGTTTGAGGGAACGGCTGATTCGGCAGATGTTCCTGGTGAATTGAAGGATAGGGTCCTTTCGCTTTTTGAAAACGCCAAGGCATCTGAAAATCTTACTCAGCCCATTGTGGATCTTTTCTGCGCTTTGCTTGAGGCTGCTAAAAGTTACAAGGCATCTCCCAAGGCTTTTGGGATTGCCTACGATGATCTTGTACAGCTTGCCAAAAAGCATGAGGAGGTGGATGAGCACCACGTTACTGTTGGCGGTAGGGTTATGAGGGCTCTTCCCATAGTGGATGAGGCCAACAAGAGGGTTGAGGAGTATCTGAAGCTGAAGGATGAAGTGGCTCCCAGCGGTATAGAGCTTTGGGATAAGATTTTAGAAAATCAGGAAAGGATAAAGAGGCAGTTGGGAATGACCGATGATGATTGGAACAGCTTTAGCGGACAATTGAAGTTTGCCATAAATACCGTTGAAGAGCTTGCCAAGGCTGTTCTTCTTCCTGAAGATGCAATTAGGGATGTGGCAAGGGTTACCAAGCATTACAGGATGAGGATCTCTCCCTACTATGCCAGTCTCATAATGCCCGGTAAGATAAACGATCCTGTGCTTTTGCAGTCTGTTCCAACAGGGGAGATGATTGACAACGCTGGCATAGAGATTCCACCGGTGGCTGCGGATCACTCCCCAGCCAGATTGATTGACCAGTTTTACCCAAGGGTGGTGGCGGTTAAAGTCACTAACATGTGTGCCATGTACTGTACCCACTGCCTCAGAATAGCCCACATTGGTAAAAAGGACAGGATATACATCAAAGAGGCTTACAAGGAAGCCCTTGATTATATCAGGAAGAACGAGAGGATAAGAGATGTCCTTCTAACCGGTGGTGATGCCCTGATGCTTCCCAACCAGCTGCTTAAATGGTTGCTGGACGAGCTTTTGAGGATAGATCATGTCAGGATGATAAGGTTAGGAACAAGGATTCCTGTGACTGTGCCTCAGAGAATAGATGATGAGCTGCTGGATATTCTTGAATATGTAAATGATCAGAAGCCTGTAAGGGTTGTTACTCAGATAAACACTCCTCAGGAGATCACTCCTGTTTCCAAGGAGGCCTTCAAGAAGATTTCTAAGAGGGTTAGTGCCATACTGAATCAGGCTGTGCTTTTGAAAGGCATAAACGATTCCAAGATCAAGATGTGGAAGCTTTGCGAGGTTATTCAGGAGGCTTACGTTAGACCTTATTATGTGTTTAACTGTAGCTTCAGAAATCCCCAGTTTGCCCACTTTAGGGTTCCCGTTGAGGTTGGGAGGGACATCATTGAAAGCATGTACGGTAACATTTCAGGTGATGCAATTCCAAGGTACATTGCTACAGCCGGCGGTAAGGTGCCCCTTCACAGGAGCAACGTTATGGGCAGGAAAGACAACAACGTTGTTCTCAGAAAACCTTGGGACGGTAGCATAGTGGAATATCCCGATGCCGATCCTGAGAGGTATTACTGCGATGAGAAGTTCGCCTTTAGAAAGTACAACTGGAAGTAGAGATATATTTGAAGCGGCCAGGGCCTTTGCTGAAAAAAATGAAGATAAGGCCCTGGCCCTTTTAAAGGATCTGGTTCTTGTAAATAGCTGGACTAAGAACAAGAGAGGCGTCGATAAAGTTGTGGAGATCGTAGCCGACTTTTTTCCGGAAGGCTTTGTCAAGAGGGTTATTGAAGAAAGAGAATTTGGTAATCACCTTGTGGTGAGTACCTCGGCTGTGGAAGATGAAGGGTTTATCCTGATGGTGGGTCATACCGATACAGTGTTTCCTCCTGATTCAGGCTTTGACTGGTTTGGGATTGAGGGTGGTGTGGTGCGAGGTCCTGGTGTTATAGATATGAAAGGTGGACTTGTGGTTGGTATGTTTGCCATGAAATTTCTGCACGAGATGGGCCTTGCTAAAGAGGTGCCGGTTAAGTTTATCTTTAATTCTGATGAAGAGGTCGGATCTCCTACTTCAAGGGAACTTATATACGAGGAGGCTCAAAAGGCTCGTTGTGGTTTGGTCTATGAGTGCGGCGGATTGGATAATACCGTTGTTACGGGAAGAAGGGGCAAGTTGGGGATAAAGGTTAAGATACACGGGAAGGCCGGTCATGCCGGTATGGTTACGGGTGGTAAGAGAAGCGCTATTTTAGAACTTGCCCACAAGGTTATTGAGTTTGAAAGATTAAACGAAGTTGAGGATGGTATAAGCTGTAATGTGGGAGTGGTTTCAGGTGGGGTGGCTCCAAATGTGGTTCCTGACAAGGCACACATGGAGGTGGATATAAGGTATCTGAAGGCTTCGGAAAGGGAGAAAATTTTTGTTATAGCAGGAGAGATTGTCAAAAGATCCTTTATTGATGGGGTTTCTTCTGAGTGTGAGATAACGTCTGAAAGACCTGCGATGGAGCGTAATGAAGCCAATCTTTCCCTTTTCAACGTAGTTAGGGATGTTGGAGCTAAGCTTGGGCTTAAGATAAAAGAGGAGCTAAGATATGGTGTCTCCGATGCCAACATTATTGCCCATGCTGGTATCCCTGTGATTGATGGTTTGGGTCCTGTAGGGGACAAAGATCATAGC
>WGAU01000087.1 GCA_015494645.1 Aquificota bacterium | reverse complement strand
GGACAGAAGAACCATAGGCGATGGTAAGCCCGGTCCCATAACGAGGAAATTACAAGAGGTCTTCTTCAAAGCCGTAAGGGGAGAAGAACCCAAGTACCAGCACTGGCTTGACTATGTGGAATAGGGGGAGGTGCAATGCCTATTTACGAGTACAAGTGTCTTTCTTGCGGATACAGATTTGAAAGATTCCAGGCCATATCGGAAGAGCCTGTTAAGGAATGCCCCCAGTGCAATGGTGAAGTGAAGAAGCTCATTTCCAGCACCTCCTTCGTATTGAAGGGATCTGGATGGAGCTCCAGCGGCTCGGCATCAAAAAGCGCATGCGCAAGCTGTTCTTCAAATAGCTGTGCGTCATGCAAGAAATAAACCCAAAAGGAGGTAAAGATGAAAAGGTATGTATGTACAATATGCGGTTATGTTTACGATCCTGAGAAGGGAGATCCTTCCCAAAATATCGCTCCCGGAACAGACTTCAAGGATCTTCCAGACACATGGGCGTGCCCAGTTTGCGGCGCTCCAAAAAGCCAGTTTGAAGAAGAGTAAAACTTAAAGGGAGCCTGTTAGAGGCTCCCTCTCTATCCCTCAAACTCTTGAAAGATGTAGTATTTTTCTGGTGAGATCTGGAAGACAAGGCGTTTGTCGGTTTCTTCTATGAGTCTGCCAAATATCTGCCTTCTTGCCTCAAAGTCAAAGAAGTTTATTACATGGGTGGGTTCTATATCCATTGGGGGCAAGCTTTTCTTTTCCTCTTCCTTTAAGGGACGCATGGATAGGTGGGTGCATCTTCCAGGCTTTTCCCAATTCCCAACTTTAAGTATCAACCAGTAGTACTTGTTGGGCGATACCTTCATTTTTGCCTCCCTTTTACATTTTGATGCCGCTTAGGTTATATGTTTCTTAGGTTTCGTTGACAAGAATATGCTTTCATTGGTATATTCTGATCAAGAGATTAACCAAATGGTTGGGTGAGGTAGTGCTATGTCAAAAGTTAGGGAAAGGATACTGAAAAGAGCCTTTAAGATATTTTCTAAGAAGGGTTTTGATGGTGCCCGTATGGATGACATAGGTAAGGCCGCTAAAGTTAATAAGGCCACCATCTACTACTATTTTGACAACAAAAGAGCTCTTTACGAGGAGGTGTTGTATCTCCAGTTGGCGAAGTTGTCCCCCAAGATAGTTGAGGCTCTTACCCTTTCTGAAGGTGAGCCTGAGGAGTTGATCAGAAGGGTGGTGGAGGTCTATTTCAGGTTTCTTGAACAGCATCCGGATGTGTTGAAGCTTTTCTTGAGAGAGGTTTGTAGAGGAGGTAATCATCTGAGGAATGCTTTGAGGAAGGTATTGCAAGAGCAGGAGAGGGCTGTAAGAGATGGATCGTATGTGAAGCTGGAGGATACTGGTTTGCTTGAGAGGGTGGGGGTGGATTCCCTAAATTTCTGGCTTAATATTGTGGGGATGGTTATTATACACTTCTTAGCTTTTCCTTTTGTTGAGGAGATCTATAAGGTGAAGGTAGATGAGGAGTTTGTAGAGAAGAGAAAAGAGAGCGTGTTAAAGTTTGTTGAGAAGATAATAAGGTGTTCTGAAAGGTGAGGAAGGTTCCTGCCAAGCGGCTTCTGTTACTTCTTTTGGTTGTGGGTTTCGGTGTTTACGGGGTGTATAGGTTTGGTCACTGGCTGTACTACAGATACACCCACGCTGTAACCGAGGATGCTTTTGTAGAAGCAGACATTGTGAATCTGTCTCCCTTGGTTCCTGGGCGTATAGAGAAGATCTATGTTGATGAATCTCAAGAGATAAAGAAGGGACAACTTCTTTTTAAGCTGGACGACAGGGATTACAGGGCGAGGTACGAGCTTGCAAAGGCTCAGGTTGAGTATGCTAAGAGCAGGCTGGAGGTTTTGAAGGCTAAACTTCTTCAGGCTAAGACCGCCTATGAGATTACCAGAAAGGTGGCTGAGGAGAACGTTAAAGCTGCTCATCACGACCTTGAGCAAGCCAAGGCCAAACTTGACAGGGTTAAAAAGGACTACTTGAGATTTAAGAACCTGTTTCTGAAAAAAGCAGTGGGCAAGAGGAAGTTTGATCTTGTGAAGGAGGAGTACTTAAGGACGTTGGAGCTTGTTAAGATCAAGAGAACCCGACTAGATGCTGCCAAGGCTAAGCTAAAAGAGATAAAGATAAAAGAAACCCAGATTGTAGAGATAAAGAAGGAAATAGAATCTGCCAAAAGGGCGGTGGAGAAGGCCGTTAAGTCCTTTGAGGTAGCTAAGGTTAACCTTGAGCATACCAAGGTTTATTCGCCTCTGGATGGGGTTGTGGCCAAGAAGTACCTGCAGGAGGGCGACTTTGCAGCAGCGGGTTACCCTGTGCTTGCCGTTTACGATGCATCAAAGGTTTACGTGCTTGCCAATCTTGAGGAAACCCGTTTTGATGGGGTTGACGTGGGGGATGAGGTGGACATATGGGTGGACGCCTATCCCGGCAGGCTTTTTAAAGGCAGGGTGAAGAGAATCCTTCCTGCAAGCGCTGCCAAGTTTGCCCTTATCCCGAGAGATGTTACGGCGGGTGAGTTTACAAAGGTAGTTCAGCGTATCCCTATAAAAATTGCCATAGAGGGTGATGGGGGGAAGTGGCTGATTCCTGGGATGTCGGTAGAGATAGGTATCAAGAAGTAAACCATAGGGTCAATCCCTGGGTAGTAGCAGCCATCTGTGTTCCTGTTCTTCTTATGGTTATTCTGGATTCTACGGTAGTGGATGTTCTCATACCCCACATGATGGCAGCTCTGTCAGTGGATTACTACGATGTTCAGTGGGTTGTCATAGCCTACATGGTATCGGCAGCGGTGGTTATGCCAGCCTTTGACTGGCTTTCCGCAAGATTCAGCTATAAGGTTCTTTTCTTTGCGGGAACGGCTTTGTTTGTTTTGTCAAGTATGTTTTGCGGTCAGGCTAAAACCTTTGAAGCCATGATACTTGGGCGCATAGTCCAGGGAACCGGAGAAGGTATTGTTGTTCCCACAGTTACATCTATGGTGTTTCTTGCTTTTCCTCCTGAAAAAAGAGGGCTTGCCATGGGTATGATAGGCCTTGGTGCCACTATGGGTCCTGCTTTGGGTCCGACGGTTGGTGGGTATGTGGCAGAGCATATTTCATGGCGTTGGGCCTTTTACATAAATGTTCCCATTGGTTTTGCTCTTCTTGTGGCAGCCTTCTTTGCGTTGCCGGAGTTTTCCTCCGATAAAAGGCGTTACCCCTTTGACATATGGGGTTTTATCTTCTGTACCCTCTTTATCTCCACCCTTCTCGTTGCCCTTTCCAAAGGACAGGAGAAGCAGTGGTTTTCTTCCGATTTCATTCTCTACATGTTTATGACAGCTGTGGCTTCCTTTGTTTTATTTGTAATTGCGGAGCTGAAAAGTGAGCATCCCTATGTGCAGTTAAAGGTGTTTAAGGTAAGGGCCTTTGCGGTTGCTATGCTTATAAGGTGCGTGTTTGGAGGAGTCATTTACGGTTCCTTTCTGCTTTTTCCCATATACTGCGAGAAGCTCAGAATGTATCCCACCTTTTTGACGGGACTTTTGATGCTCCCCGGAGCCTTGTCCAATGGGGCAGGGACGGTTCTGGCTGGGAGACTGGTGGACAAGATGGATCCGAGGAAGGTGCTTATATTTGGTCTGATCTTTATAAGTTACAGCTTGTGGAGGTTGCACCTTTTTGATGTTGACACTCCCAAAAAGGACATCATGTTGGGATTGCTTTTTGTTTTTCTTTTCATAGGTTTTACTTTCACGCCCTTGAATTACATATCTCTCATGGCGTTGCCCAAGGAGTACACCGATGTGGGATCTTCTATGATTCATGTTGTTAGATTTGTAGCAGGATCCGTAGGCACTGCCGTTGCTACCAACAGATTTGAGTACATGGCTGGTTATCATTTCACAGGCATATCGGCAAAGCTACATTACGGTAATTTGATACTTATCCCCTCTCTTTCAAGATTTTCTGCTTACCTTTACAGGAAGGCCCAAACCCTTTCAGAAATAAAGCTAAAGGCTCTTGCGGCTTTAAAAGGAATTGTAGAACTCAAGTCTTACGTATATGCCTTTCAGGATTGTATGATTCTTTTTTCCGTTGCTTGCTTACTGGGTGCATGCTTGGTATTTTTACTGCCTGCCATAAATTTAAAAAAGTGAGGAGGAAAGATGAAGGT
>WGAU01000086.1 GCA_015494645.1 Aquificota bacterium | reverse complement strand
GTTGCGTTTTATGGAAATATTCATCACTGTGTCAGCGTCTTCCAGATTGTTGGGGATGTATATATAACCTTCCCATTTCATCTGGTCTTTAAAGGTCTTGCAGAAGCTGATATAATCCTTGGGGCACTTTAAATAAACGGAGTAAGTATGTTTCAGATACAGGTTGTTGTTCCAATTTATACTTTCCTTTGTGCTGCAACTTAAAAGTGTTAAGCAAAGTAGTACAAATATTTTAACTTTCCGATACATACCTGTTCAAAGCTTTTTTAATGTCTGGCTGAATATCGCACTTTTCAAGAAATTTGAGTTTTTTCCTTGCCTCTGCCTTTACTATTTCCACCACATCTTCGGGATCGTCTGTTAGGATGAATAGCTTCAAATCCTCTGGAGAAATCATTTTCTCTTTTAGCATGTTTTTCTCCATAAACTCTACTACAGGGTGCCAGTACTCAGTTCCGAAAAGGATAATTGGGAAGGGATAAGATTTGCCTGTTTGTATCAGGGTTGCCGCTTCAAATAGTTCGTCAAAGGTGCCGAATCCGCCTGGGAAGATTATGTAAGATAGGGCGTATCTTAATAGCATAACTTTCCTTACGAAGAAGTACCTGAACTTCAGCGTTATAGTCTGGTAGGGGTTGGTTGCTTCCTCGTGGGGGATCTCAATAGCAAGGCCTACAGAATCTACGCCAGCCCTTTTGGCTCCTTTGTTAGCAGCTTCCATTATACCTGGCCCACCGCCTGTTATTATGCTGAAACCGTTGCATCCAAGCCTATAAGCGGTTTCTTCTGCAAGCTTGTAATATTTGTTGTCCGGCGTAGCTCTTGAGCTTCCAAAGAAGGTTACAGAGGGGCCGATATGCTGAAGGGCATCAAATCCCTGTATGAACTCGGACATAATCCTTAGTATCCTCCACACATCTCCCTGTTTGGTTTTTAGCTCCTCAATGAGTTGTAGTTCCTTCAGATCCAAACTTTTCCTCCTTATCTGCCCTTTAAAGGGTAAGCATTGGTAACTTCAAAGTAAAGAGCGTACTTTATTTCTTCTGCTAACTTATTATAGCCCATCTTGATAAAATCATTTTTTATATTTTCCAGCATAGATCCTTCTTTTTCAACCTTGATGAGTTTCAATTTCAACCTTACACCGTTCCATTTGTCTGTTATATACATGAACATAGCTTTGGGATTTTCTGTGAGATAGCTGTAAGTTACCCTGTGGGTGGCTCCAAATACCACGATGTTATCATCCAGTATTTTGGGAGGAGAATATATGGCTAAGTTGACTTCTCCTTGCGAGTTACTCGTTCCCATTATTCCTATGCCTTCTTTGCTGAGAAAGCTTTTCCAATCCATGTTTATTATCTCCAAACAACTTTTGATGAATTTTGCTTTTTTCTTGCTTGCAAAGAATATCACAATGTGTTAACTGCCTCAACGGCACTACATAGGAGGGCGGCCATGTATCAGCATATAAGTCCTTACATCCCAGTTTTTATACTGTTCGTAATTGCTTTAGCTTTTGGAACTGTGACCCTTTTGGTTGCTTGGTTAGTCAGGCCCAATGCCCCCTACGATGAGAAGCTTTCTCCTTACGAGTGCGGTATCAACCCTTTGATGCCCGGCAAGGTAAATGTGCCCATTCGGTTCTTTGTTATCATACTGCTCTTTCTGCTCTTTGATGTGGAAGCGGTATTCATGTACCCCTGGGCGGTTATGTATGAGAAACTTGGATGGTGGGGATTTATTGAAATGTTTCTGTTTATAGTTATTTTGCTTGTGGGTTACATTTACGCCTGGGCGAAAGGAGCGTTGGAATGGGAGTGATTGAAAGGAGCTTACCGGATAACAAACTGACTGAAATGATTGATAAGGTTGTTAACTGGGCCAGAGCATCGTCCCTTTGGCCCATGACCTTTGGTCTTGCCTGTTGCGCTATTGAGATGATGGCTGCTGGTGCCTCACGTTTTGACTTTGATCGTTTCGGAGTGATTTTCAGAGCCACTCCAAGGCAGTCTGACGTCATGATTGTTGCAGGGACTCTTACTTTGAAAATGGCTCCGGTTTTGAGGAAGGTTTACGATCAAATGCCGGAGCCGAGATGGGTTATATCCATGGGTTCCTGTGCCAATTCGGGTGGTATTTACAATACCTATCATGTGGTTCAGGGGGTAGATAAGATCGTTCCTGTGGATGTGTATGTGCCGGGCTGTCCTCCAAGGCCTGAAGGACTTATGTACGGCGTGATAAAGCTACAGGAAAAGATCTTCCAGATGAAGGTTCTCAGGAGGTAACCTATGGCTGAGGAGAAAAAAGGGCAGAAGGAGCAACAAGAGCAGAAACCTCAGGTGGACTTTGACAAGTTTCCAGAGGTGAAGAAGATAAAGGCCAAGTATCCTGAAGCGATAGAGGAGCTGGATTATTTCAGGGAACAGCTCACTGTACGGGTTAAGAAAGACTACATAGTGAAAGTGGCTCAGCTTCTGAAGGAGGATCCAGAGCTTGCCTACGATTATCTTGAGGACATAGCTGGGGTTCATTACCCGAAGAGAGAAAAGCCCTTGGAAGTGGTTTATCATGTTTACTCTGTTTCCAGAAAGACCAGGGTGAGATTGAAGGTGGCCCTTGCTGAGGGAGAGGAAGTTGAGAGCGTTTGTTCCGTATGGCCCTCTGCCAACTGGTTTGAGAGAGAGGCCTATGATATGGTGGGCATCGTTTTCTCCAACCATCCCGATCTGAGGAGGATCCTTCTTCCGGAGGATTGGGAAGGGCATCCCCTTAGAAAGGACTATCCCCTTGAAGGGCCTCCGGGCTACAGGGAGAAGTGGCTCAAGGAGCACCTTCCTTACTACAACAAGCTGTGAGGAGTTGAGAAGATGGCGGTCAAGGAAGAGCAGCAGTTTAAGGAGCTTATGGCTAAAGGCACTTCCTTGGGACAGGTTGATGAAGACATTATGCGTCAGAACATAAGGACCCAGGATCTTTGGGTTAACATGGGTCCTCAACATCCCTCAACCCACGGTGTTCTCAGGCTCATTTTGGCCCTTCAGGGAGAGAGGATCGTTGATACAGAGATTGTAATAGGCTATCTCCACCGCGGAACAGAAAAGCTTGCAGAGGCAAGAACCTACCATCAAATCATTCCGCTTACCGATAGATTAGATTATCTTGCTTCTCCTGCTATGAACTTTGGTTACGTGCTTGCTGTGGAGAAGCTGGCGGGTATAGAGGTGCCTGAGAGGGCTGAATATATAAGGGTGCTTATGGCAGAGCTTGCCAGAATCTCAAGCCACCTGCTCTGGCTTGCTACCCATGCCCTTGATATAGGCGCCATGACTGTTTTCCTCTACTGTTTCCGCGAGAGGGAGATGGTTTTGGATCTTTTTGAGATGGCTACGGGCGGCAGGCTCACCACTTCCTATTATAGGATTGGGGGTGTGGCCCACGATCTTCCGGAAGGCTTTTTGGATAAAGTTAAGGAGTTTTGCGAGATCTTTCCCAAAAGAGTGCAGGACTACGACGATCTCCTTTATAGCAACAGAATATGGCTTTCCAGAACGGTCAACGTGGCAAAGATTTCTGCTGAAAAAGGATTGGCATTGGGGCTTTCCGGTCCCAGTATTAGAGGATCTGGGGTCAACTGGGATCTCCGAAGGGCAAATCCCTACTCGGTTTACGATAAACTTGATTTTGAAGTGGCTGTTTTTGATGGATGCGATGTATATGCAAGGTATCTGGTGCGTCGCAAGGAGATGTTAGAGTCGTGCAAGATAGTTAAGCAGTGCGTTGAGTACCTTGAGAAAACGGAAGGGCCCGTTATGGCCAAAGTCCCTAAGGTCTTCAAGCCCCCTGCGGGGGAAGTTTACTTTGCCACGGAAGCTCCCAAAGGTGAGCTGGGTTACTACATTGTATCCGATGGAAGCAACAAGCCTTACAGGCTTAAGATAAGAACCCCTTCCTTTGCTAACCTTATTGCCCTTCCTGAAATGGTGAAGGGACAGATGGTGGCTGATGTAATTGCGGCCATAGGAAGTATAGATGTGGTGCTGGGTGAAGTTGACAGGTAGGAGGACGCCATGCTGTACGATATAGGAATTGCCCTTCTCAGGATAATCGTCATTTTTGCTGTGGCTTTGTTGTTTGTTGCTTATCTCACCTATCTTGAGCGTAAAGTGATTGGACACATGCAGGTGAGAATGGGGCCAATGAGGGTGGGCCCCCATGGTCTTTTGCAACCCATTGCTGATGGTTTGAAATTGTTTTTCAAGGAGGATATTGTTCCTACTGAGGCTTATAGGCTTACCTTCTACTTTGCGCCCCTTCTTTGTCTCATATGTGCTTTGATACTATTTGCGGTTATCCCTGTGGATAAGAACTTTATGATAACAAGACTGAACATTGGTCTTCTGTATATTCTATCCATAGCCTCCGTTGGAGTTATGGGAATAATCCTTGCGGGCTGGGCTTCCGGTAGTAAGTACTCGCTTCTGGGCGGTTTGAGATCTGCTGCTCAGATGTTCTCGTACGAAATATTTTTGGGTTTCTCTCTTATCGGTCCTCTGATGATTGCTGGATCTTTGGATCTTGTGAAGATTGTGGAGGCTCAAAAGATCCCTTTGATTGTGTATCAACCGGTTGCTTTTGTCATTTACATTATTGCCGCTTTAGGTGAGATCAACAGAGTTCCCTTTGATCTGCCCGAGGCCGAGTCGGAGCTTGTGGCTGGTTTTCATACAGAGTACAGCGGCATGAAGTTTGCCTACTTTTTCCTTGCCGAGTACGCAAACATGCTCATAGTATCGGCCATTGCCACCATCGTTTTCCTTGCTGGATGGAAAGGTCCTATACTGCCCGGTTGGATGTGGTTCCTTATAAAGATGTTCATCTTTGTTTATTTCTTCATCTGGGTCAGAGCCACCTTCCCCAGATACAGGTACGATCAGTTTATGAGGATCGGTTGGAAGATTATGCTGCCTATAGTTTTGGCTAACATCTTGGTTACAGGCGTGGTCATGATGCTGGTAAGGGGGTAATCGGATGGTTGCCAAGGTGTTGATGAAGGATCTCATCACTGGACTGAGGAGAACCTTTTACTACTTTTTCACCAAACCCATAACCGTGCAGTATCCCAAGGAGAAGCTCCAGCCTTTCCCCAGGTTCAGAGGGTTCATAAGGCTGGTAAAGGATGAGGAGACAGGTAGATACAAGTGTATAGCTTGTGGTCAGTGTGCCAGGGTGTGTCCCGCTCAGTGTATAAGTCTGAAGGGTGAGGGCAAAGGTAAGGAAAGGCAGCCTGTAGAGTTCAATGTGGACTTTTCTCGGTGCATATAC
>WGAU01000085.1 GCA_015494645.1 Aquificota bacterium | reverse complement strand
AGTTTACGGGCTTCCATTTAATTTGTCTTGGCACGTAGGTGTGCCCATATTGTACGTTACCACTGGTCAGAGAGTTCCTGAGGACATAGAAGAGCCCAAGCCTTCAAAGATGGTAAGTCTTCTTCTGGGTGAGGCAGAGTCATGACACAGGTTGCTTTGCTTAAAGAGATAACTAAGGCGAGAACTCCTGTGGCTACGGTGGCGGTCTCAAGTGGTAAGGGCGGAGTGGGCAAAACGACCATTTCTGTGTGCCTTTCCAAGTTTCTCGCAGATGCAGGGGAGAGGGTTTGCTTGGTGGATGGGGATTTGGGACTGGCTAATGTGGACATACTGTTGGGACTTTCTTCTAAACTCAACCTCTACCACATAGCTGTGGGGGAAGCTAAGCTTGAGGACGTTTTAGTGGAGGTTACCAAAGGCTTCTACGTACTTCCCGGTGGTTCTGGCATAAGACAGCTTCTCAGCATGACCAGACAGATGAGGGAGAGGATTGCATCAGAGTTTCTCAAGCTGGATGGGATGGTGGATTACATAATTGCCGATACAGCGGCAGGCATTGCCGATGAGGTGTTGCTCTTCTGTGTTTCCTGTGCCGATACTATGTTGGTGGTTACGCCTGAACCCACGTCTATGACCGATGCTTACGCTTTGCTAAAAATACTAAACAAGGATTATGGAAGGAAAGAGTTTAAAGTTATTGTCAATATGGTGGAAGGGCCTGAGGACAGTGTTGTGTTTTCTCACCTTGAAACTGTGTCCCATAAGTTCTTGCAGAAGGCCAAGCTTGTAAAGGTGGGAGAGATTCCTAAGAATACAGTTTTTTCCAGCCTTATAAGGGAACAGAGCCTTTCTCTTCTTGACTCCGTGAGAGACATCTTTGGACCCGTTGTTGAAAGGATGCTTGATGGCAAGGTGTTTGCTAAACAACCCCTTGGACTTTCAAGACTGGCTATGGGCTTTTTGAGGTACAAGGGTGTCTCTCAGGGAGATTGATTGGATAGGGGTTGCGGAAGATATTCTTAGGGATGCAAAGCTTAGGAAGTTTTCCTTTAGAATAGGTCTTGTAGCCTTTTTAATATCTTTCGTTATAGCTTTTTTGTCTCTTTACTTTTCAAGTGAAGATCCGTGGTGGGTGATGGGAAAGTCAACAATAATTGCCGTTTTTGCTTTTTTCGTGGCCTTTTACGGAACTTTGTTTTCTGTTATTATCCATAATAGGAGTAATAGGAGCCATGGAAGCCATGGTGACGGAAAGGGAGAAGGTGAGGGAGAAACTGATAGAGGAACATCTGCCCTTAGTGTCCCGGATAGCTCTGAAGCTGAAGCAGAGACTTCCGAATAGTGTGGAGCTTGAGGATCTTTTAGGATACGGGTACATAGGGCTAATGGATGCGGTTTCCAAGTACGATCCGGAAAAGAGTGAGAGTTTCTCAAGGTTCGCAGAGATAAAGATAAGAGGGGCTATGCTTGATTACCTGCGCTCTTTGGATATGCTTCCTCGGCACAAGAGGAAGATGGCTAAGGAGCTGGACAGTGCTTGGGATGAGCTTTCTGCAGAGCTGGGAAGGGAACCTACCGTTGAAGAGCTCAGTGAGAAGCTTAATATGGAAGATGATGAGATCGTGGACATACTTCGTTATTCTGCCAATTCTCAACTTGTAAGTTTAACCGATCCTATAATAGAAGGGGCAGACGATTACACCCTTCTTTCAGTGCTTGGGGATGACAAAGATCCACCTAAGTTTTTGGAGGAAAATGAGTTTTTCAATGAGCTGGTTGAAGCCATAGAGGCTCTGCCGGAGAGGGAGAAACTGGTTCTTTCCCTTTATTACGACGAAGGTTTTACATTCAAAGAGATAGGTCGTATATTGGATGTGAGCGAGGCAAGGGTGTGCCAGATACACTGGCGCGCCATAAGGAGGCTGAGGGAATATCTGAAGAAAAGGGGGTATGAGGTAGCGTCATGATAAGGGTGCTGGTTGTGGATGATTCACCGTTTTTCAGAAGGGCAATTGCAAGGATCTTAGAGAAGGATCCGGAAATTAAGGTGATTGGCTTTGCCAAAGACGGTGAAGAAGCAGTTGAGAAGGTTTTAGAGCTTTCCCCCGATGTGGTGACTTTGGATGTTGAAATGCCCAGAAAGGACGGACTTGAGGCCCTTAAAGAGATCATGGAAAAGAAGCCCACTCCTGTTATCATGGTGAGTGCCATCACCAAGGAGGGGGCAGAGGCTACATTGAAGGCCCTTGAGCTTGGCGCTCTGGACTTCATCCCCAAGGGAGTGGAGAAGGGACTTCTTGAGTTTTACAACCTTGAGGATGAGCTTATCAGGAAGGTTAAGAATGCTAAAGGTAGCTTGCCATCTCTTAAAAGGGCCCACAGCTTCTTCAGGACATCAAGGACCTTGGGAGCGGTTCCTAAAAAAGCCGAAGCCCCGAAGGGCTTTGATTTAGCGAGCGTTTCAAAAAGAACGGGAGTGGAGATAGTTGCCATAGGTTCCTCTACAGGAGGTCCTCCAGCCCTTCAGACGGTTTTATCCGGCCTTGATAGTAGCTTCAGGTTGCCCATAGTAATAGCCCAGCACATGCCTCCTTTGTTCACGGGTATGCTTGCGGAAAGATTGAACTCCCTTTCTAAGTTAAATGTGAAAGAGGCGGAAAACGGTGAGCCTGTAAGGGAGGGGTATGTCTACATAGCTCCGGGTGGCAAACAGATGGCCGTTGCTTCCGAAGGTGCCAGAAAGGTGATAAAGGTTACCGATTCTCCACCCAACATCATATACAAGCCCAGCGTGGATCTTCTGTATAAAGCTGTGGCTGCTGTTTACGGTGGCAGAACCATTGGAGTGATACTTACGGGAATGGGAAGGGACGGTTGCGAGGGAGCCAAGGATATCAAGCAAAAGGGCGGTGTGATGGTGGCGGAGGATAAAAGTTCCTGTGTTGTTTATGGCATGCCAAGGTGTGTGGTGGAAAGTGGTCTTGCCGATTATGTAGCTCCTATCAGTGAGATACCAAAGATACTAAAAAGATTAGTGGGATAAAGGGAGGTTTGATAAAGCATGGCGGAGATTCTCACTCAGGAAGAGGTGGATGCCCTTTTAGCCGCCATGCAGGAGGGAGGGGATTTAGAGCTTGAGACCCTTCCGGAGAAGTTTTCCCCTCAAAAAACCGCTGTTCCTTACAACTTCAAACGTCCCGATAGAATCTCCAAGGATCAGATAAGATTTCTTCAGTTCATGCACGATAGGTTTGCGAGAAACTTTTCTTCTGTTTTGTCAACCTATCTCAGAAGCATAATTGAGGTTGAGCTTACCTCCATTGAACAGATTACCTATTCGGAATTTCTCATGGCCCTTCCCGATCCCACATTCTTCTGTGTTTTGGGAGTTTATCCTTTGGATGCCAAGTTTGCTTTGGAGATAAATCCTGCCCTTGTCTTTCCCATCATTGACAGACTCTTAGGTGGGCCTGGAGAGCCTGTGGAGGAGATAAGGCCCCTTACCGATTTGGAGATGGACCTTATTGATGGTGTGGTTAACCGGGCTTTGGAAGAGTTGGAGAAAGTGTGGGAGGATGTGATAGACGATGTGGAGTTTGTGGCGGAGGTTAAGGAGTCAAGTCCTCACCTTATACAGATTGTGGCTCCCAATGAGGTGGTGGTGCTCATCTCCTTTGAGGTGAGGATAGGCGAGGTCAAGGGTATGATGAATCTCTGTATTCCAGCCATTGCCCTTGAGCCTATAAGTTCCAGACTTGGCATTGAGATGTTTACTGGAACCAGGGAGGTTTCTGAGGAGGATAGAAGGAGGGTTGTGGAACACGTCAGAAATGCTATTGTGAGGGTGGAGGGTGTCATAGGTTTCACCAGTCTTACGGTTGAAGAGGTGTTGGATCTGGAGGCGGGTGATATAATTACTCTGGACACCTTTATTGACAGTCTTCTGCCAGTTTTGGTTGAGGATGTGATAAAGTTCTACGGCAGGGTTGGAGAGAAAAGGGGCCGTAAGGCTATGAAAATAGAGGCGCTCAAGGAGAGCTAAATGGGTATCCCAAAGGTTTTGAAAGAAGCTCTCCCCTATTTGGAAGAAGTCATCACCGGTCTTATGATGCTCAAAGGGGAGATCATTGTAGAGGAAGATGAGCTGAAGGAAGTGGTGGATATCCCTCTGGATGAGGGACTTTTGGCAAAGGTGGGAGTTGAAGGTGGTGACCCCGGGGAGGCGGCGGTTCTGTGGGCGAAAGAAGATGTGGCTAAAATAGCTGGTAAAATAATAGGCATGGAATCAGAGGAGCTTACCGACGAGCTTAAGGATGCCTTTTCTGAGCTTATGAATCAGTTCTGGGGTAGACTCAGGCTTGAGCTTACAAAGTACGATGAACAGTTCAACTTTACCCAGCCCGAGATGGAGGATATAACTAAGGAGGATCTTCTCCTCAGGTCCTATACTAAGTTCTTTCCTGCCAAGATGAAGATAGAGGAGGATGAGTTTGAGTTTTACTTCTTGCTGGACGACGAGATGATAAACCGCTTTGAGTCCATGGGGGAGGAGCCTCAGGAAGAGGATGCCTCTACCGATGTTGTAACTGCCGAAGAGCAGAAGGACTATGTGAGGGTAAGTGGTGAGAAGCTTGATATGATCCTTGATATAGAGCTTCCTGTGGCGGTGAGCCTTGGGAAGTGCAAAATGAGGATCAAGGACGTGTTGAAACTTGGACCTGGCTCCCTTATAGAGCTTGACAGATCTGCTGAGGATTATGTGGATCTTGTGGTTAACGGCAAGGTTATAGCCCGGGGCGAGGTTGTTGTTGTTGAGTCCAACTTTGCCCTTCGCATTCGTGAGATTGTGAGCAAAGCGGAACGTATAAAAGGCCTTAGAAAGTAATTTGCTGCTATCAAAAGCCTTTTCTTGAAATTTAATTCTCCTTGTGTTAGTTAAAACCCTGACCGAATAGGTGTGGGGGGTTCTTTGAGAAAGAAGAGGGATGTTCAGGAAGCCTTAAAGGTTCTTGATCTTGGGGGAAAAATAAGGGAACTTCGCATGAGGCGTGGATACACCCTCAAAGAGGTTTCACAGATGACAGGGTTCTCCACAGCTTTGCTTTCCCAGATAGAAAACAATGTTGTCTCTCCGCCCATATCTACTCTGTGGAAGATTGCTGAGGCATTGGGAGTAAAGATAGGCTATTTCTTTCAAGAGTCTCCCCAAGAATCCATAGACTACGCCCTTGTGAGGAAAGGAAAGGGAAAGCCCACCGCCAGAAGAGAAACCTATCCGAACTTGAGCTTTTATTCCTTAGCCTTTGGCAAGATGGACCGCAAGATGGACCCTTATCTTGTGGAGTTTGACAGGGATGAGAATTGCAATAGGGCTATATCCCACGAGGGGGAGGAGTTTATATACGTTCTTGAGGGAAGCTTGAAAATCCATCTGGGGGACAAAGTTATAGAATTGCGTGAAGGAGATTCCATATACTACGATTCGCGGGTTTCCCACTGCGTGGAGGGGAAGAAAGGAACAAAGTTTTTGGCTGTTGTATTAAAGGTGGATTAAACTCTGGAGGTGAAGTTATGAGGGAAGTGTACATTTTATCGGCTGTTAGAACAGCCATAGGAAACTTTCTGGGAACCTTAAGCAATATCCCCGCTCCCAAACTGGGTGCCGTTGTTATTAAGGAAGCGGTGAGAAGGGCCGGTGTGAAGCCTGAGGAAGTGGATGAGGTAATTATGGGGCAGGTGGTTCAAGCGGGGGTTGGACAGGCTCCTGCAAGACAGGCCATGAGGTATGCCGGTTTGCCGGACAATGTGAATGCGTTCACCGTTAACAAGGTGTGCGGTTCTGGACTCAAGGCTGTTATGCTTGGAGCTACTGCCATCAAGGCAAATGAGGCTGATGTTATCGTAGCAGGTGGTATGGAGAACATGAGCCTTTGTCCCTATGCGCTACTGAAAGCCAGAACCGGATACAGGCTGTTTAACGGAGAGCTTGTGGATCTTATGGTTCATGATGGGCTTTGGGATCCCTACAACAATTTCCACATGGGTATGACCGGTGAGCTTATAGCGGACAAGTACAACGTAACGAGAGAAGACATGGATAAGTTTGCCCTTGAGTCCAACAACAGAGCTTTGAAGGCCATTAAAGAGGGGTGGTTCAAGGAAGAGATCGTTCCTGTGGAGATTCCTCAGAAGAAGGGTGATCCTATAATTTTTGATACCGATGAGGGGCCCAAAGAGACTTCCCTTGAAAAGCTCGCCAAGTTGCCTCCTGTCTTCAAGAAGGATGGGAGGGTAACGGCAGGAAACGCTTCCAAGATCAGCGACGGTGCCGCTGCGGTGGTAATCGCTTCTAAGGAAAAGGTGGAGGCAGCAGGGCTTAAGCCGTTGGCGAAGATTGTGGCTTACACTTCCGCACATATAGAGCCTGAGTGGGTTATGGAAGCTCCAATCCCCTGCGTGAAGAAGCTTCTTGATATGACAGGATTTACCGTGGACGATATAGACCTTTTTGAGCATAACGAGGCTTTTGCTGCTGCTTCCGTGGCGGTTATGAGAGCTCTGAATATACCCCATGAGAAGTTCAATGTTAACGGTGGTGCCGTTGCTTTGGGCCATCCCATAGGAGCCAGCGGTGCCAGGGTGCTTACAACTCTGATATACGCTCTCAAGAACAGGGGCTTGAAGAGAGGACTTTGCACCCTTTGCTTAGGTGGTGGTGGCGCTGTGGCCATGATAGTTGAGCTTGTTTAAAAAAAGATGGGAGGTTAGCCATGAAGTTGGAGGACATCAAGAAGATAGGGGTTTGCGGTGCCGGAACTATGGGGCACGGTATAGCTCAGGTGTGTGCCCAGGCTGGCTACGAGGTTTTGGTGAGAGAGATCAACGAGGAGGCTTTGAACCGTGGCCTTGCCATGATAGAGAAGAACCTAAACAGGGCTGTTTCAAAGGGTAAGATCACCGAGGACGACAAGAAAGCCATTATGGGCCGTATAAAGGGAACCACTAAGCTTGAGGATTTTGCTGATGTGGACTTCTTTATTGAGGCCGTGGTTGAGATTGAGGATGTAAAAAAGGAAGTATTTGAGGCTGTGGATAAAATAACCAGACCAGATATTGTTCTTGCCACTAACACATCTTCTATATCCATCACCAAGATTGCCTCTTGGACTAAAAGGCCCGAAAAGGTTATCGGTATGCACTTCATGAATCCTGTGCCTGTTATGAAGCTGGTTGAGGTTATTAAAGGACTTCAGACCGATGATGAGACCACGGATCTTACGGTGAAGCTGTCCGAAAAGCTTGGCAAGGTGCCTGTGGTTATAAATGATTCTCCCGGATTTGTGTCCAACAGGGTGCTCATGCCCATGATCAATGAGGCTATTTTTGCCCTTTACGAGGGAGTGGGTTCTCCTGAGGATATAGATACCATCATGAAGTTGGGAATGAACCATCCCATGGGTCCTCTGGCCCTTGCAGATCTCATTGGCTTGGATACATGCCTGTACATACTCAACGTGATGTACGAAGCGTTTGGAGATCCCAAGTACAGGCCATGTCCCTTGTTGGTGAAGATGGTTGATGCCGGTTACCTTGGTAGAAAGACCGGCAGGGGATTCTATGACTACTCAGAGAAGAAGTGAAATCTCCATTGATACGGGGAAGGGGGTGATCTCCCTTCCCTGCTCCCATCTTTCTCTTGGAGAGTTTGAATCCTTACTTCGTGAAGTCCTTGATAGTGAAACGAAGGTAAGGTTGGTAAAACTTCACATGTACGGTAACTTGAACTGGAAACCTGCAAGGATAAACTATTTTGAGCTTAAACGTCATGCGGACTTCGCTAAGTGGTTTGAGGAATTGGACTGCATCACCGTAGCCCTTGTTCAGGGGGAGTTGAAGAATCAAGCTGTTGAGGTAGCGCTTCTTTGCGATCTGTTGTTTGTGACAAAGGATACTCGTTTTGTTTTAGATGAGGATTTTGTGCCCTGCATGGGGGCTGTTCAAAAATCCGTTTACTCCATGGGCCTTTCTTGGGCCAAAGGACTTTTCCTTTTGGGGCAGATGAGGGGAGAAGAACTCTTTGTGTCAGGTGCTGCCAATGCTTTGTTTGAGAGTAGCGAAGAAATGGAGTCCTATGTGGTAGATCTTGAAAGTGAGATGTTGAAGCGTTCCTTTACCGCTCAGGCTATGACCAAAAGGATCCTTGATGCAACCTTAGGGATGGCTTTGGAGTCGGGGCTTGCTTTGGAAAGAGAAATGTTTGGGGTGGCCTTTACCACCCATGATAGGTATGAAGGGATTAAGGCCTTTTTTGAAAAAAGAGAAGCCAATTTTAAGAGGGAGGTAGAGTCATGAAGTTTGAGTTAACCGAAGAGCAGAAGATGCTTAAAGATATGGTCAGAAGGTTCGCCGAGGAGCAGGTTAAGCCTAAGGCAAAGGAGATTGATGAGAAGTGTGAAATTCCTCAGGATATAATAAACCAGCTTAAAGAACTTGGGCTTTTCGGCGTACATGTGCCTGAAGAGTACAACGGTTCTGGCATGGATTATGTTTCTTACGCCATTGTTGTGGAAGAGCTTTCCAGGGCTTGTGCCTCCACAGGAGTGTTGGTGTCTGCCCATACTTCTTTGGTGGTTGATCCCATTCTCAAGTATGGAACCGAAGAGCAAAAGAAGAAGTACCTGACAGCCCTTGCTTCTGGAGAGAAGATCGGTGCCCATGCCATGACAGAGCCCGGGGCTGGAACTGATGTGACCAGCATATCCACCACTGCCAAAAGAGAGGGAGACTATTACATTATAAACGGAACCAAGCACTTCATAACCAACGCCAAGGAGGCAGACATATTCTTGGTCTTTGCCATGACAGACAAAGAGAAAAAGCACAAAGGCATGAGCGCCTTCATAGTTGAAAAGGGGACCCCTGGCTTTGAGATCACAAAATACGAGCACAAGTTAGGTATCAGGGGATCCTCTACTGGTGAGCTTGTTTTTGAAGACTGCAAAGTGCCTGCGGAGAACCTGCTGGGTGAAGAGGGACAGGGCTTTTACATCGCCATGCACTGTTACGATGGTGGTAGAATAGGGATAGCAGCCCAGGCGGTTGGCATAGCCCAAGCTGCCTTTGAGGAAGCCATGGAGTTCGCCAAGACAAGGGTTCAGTTTGGCCAGCCCATAATCAACTTTCAGGCCATACAGTTTAAGCTTGCTGATATGGCAACCCTCATTGAGGCAGCAAGGCTGCTTTACCTAAAAGCTGCTTGGATGAAGGATCAGGGGATTCCAAGCTACTACAAGGTTTCTGCCATGGCTAAGCTCTTTGCATCGGATGTGGCAATGAGGGTTACCAGGGAGGCGATACAGGTTCATGGTGGTTACGGGTACACCACCGATTACGATGTGGAACGCCACTACAGGGATGCCAAAATCACCGAAATATACGAGGGTACCATTGAAGCCCAGCGTTTGACCATAGCCAGAGCGCTTTTGAAGGAAATGTAAGAGCTTTAGATTGACAGCGATTGCGAGGAAATGTTATAAAGTCCCGTGATAAAACATGAGTGAATACTCATTCAGTAGGAGGTGAAGACATGAAAGCGGTGTGTTTCGTAAAGAGCGTTCCCGATACCGAGACCCGTGTTAAGCTTGCAGGAGACAGATTGGACAAGAGTGAGATCAAGTACATCCTCAATCCTTACGATGAGTTTGCCGTTGAGGAGGCTGTTAGAAAGAAAGAGGCGGGAATTGTGGACGAGATAGTGGTTATCAGCATGGGACCTGCCAGGGCTCAGGAGGCCATAAGGTCGGCTCTGGCTATGGGAGCTGATAGAGGGGTTCATATTGAGGACGATGCCCTTGATGGTTCCGATGCCTACGCCACTGCTAAGGTTTTGGTGGAGGCGTTTAAGAAGGAAGGAGGTTTGGACAGCTTCCAGCTTTTACTCTTTGGTCAGAGGGCCATTGACGGTGACACATGGACTGTTCCCAGCATGGTAGCGGAGATGCTTGGGATACCCGCTGTTGTGGGCATCGTCAAGCTGGACATTGATGGGAACAAGGCCACAGCCGTCAGAATGGTTGAGGGCGGTGAAGAGGTGTTTGAAGTTGAGCTGCCTGCTGTTTTTGCCGGAAGGAAGGGTTTGAACGAGCCCAGGTATCCGTCCTTGCCTAACATAATGAAGGCCAAGAGAAAACCTATAAACAAGTATTCCCTTGCCGATTTGGGTATTGATGCCTCTACTGTTGGCAAGGCTGGTTCATTTACTGAGGTTCTCAAGTACGAGTTGCCTCCTGCAAGACAGGCTGGCAGAAAGGTTGAGGGCGAGCCAGAAGAGGTGGTGGAGGAGCTCATCAAGTTCCTCAAAGAAGAAGTTCAGGTCCTTTAAGGAGGTGCTGCCATGGTATTTGTGATAGCAGAGCAGAGAGATGGAGAGCTTAGAAAACCTGCTAAAGAGGCTTTGAGCCTTGGAAGAAAGATGGCCGATGAGCTGGGATGTTCCTTAGAGGCCGTTATAGTGGGCGAAGGTGTAGGCAACCTTGCCGATGAGATAGCCTCTTACGGTGCTGACAAGGTCTATGTGGTGGACAATCCCTTTCTGAAGTACTACCATCCCATGGCTTATGCCAGGGTTATTGGTGACCTCATAAAGGAAAAGCAGCCCAAGGTGGTGCTTATGGGAGGTACCCAGACGGGAAGGGACCTGCTTCCAAGAATTGCTGCCAGGGTTGGAGCGGGTATTGCTGCCGATTGTACCGGTTACAGGATTGACGGTGACAACTTGGTTGCTGTAAGACCTGCTATTTCCGGTAAGGTGATAGTGGAGGTGGGCTTCAGGTCTCCCATAAAGATGATGTCCCTTAGACCCAATGCCTTTGGTGTAGCGGAGCCTGACACCAGCAAAAAGGCTGAGGTTGAAAACATCTCCTTTGAGCCTACCGATGCGGAAAAGAAGATGGTAATGAAAGAATTCAACATCAAGTCCACAGGCAGACCAGAGCTTACAGAAGCAGAGATTGTTGTTTCCGGTGGGCGCGGAATGAAAGGTCCCGAAAACTTTGCCATGTTGGAGGAACTGGCTGATCTGCTTGGAGCTGCCGTGGGTGCTTCCCGTGCGGCCGTGGACGCTGGATGGAGACCCCAGTCTGATCAGGTTGGACAGACTGGAAAGACCGTTTCTCCCAAGCTCTACGTAGCTGTTGGAATATCTGGAGCTATCCAGCACTTGGCAGGTATGTCTTCGTCCAAGTACATCGTTGCCATTAACAAGGATCCCGACGCTCCCATCTTCAATGTGGCTGACTTTGGTATAGTGGGTGATCTATTCAAGGTTGTTCCTGTGCTCATTGAAAGGATCAAGAAGGAGAAGGGGCAGGCTTGAGGATAGAGAAGGAGATAAGGGTACTTACAGAGACCGGGACTAATTCAAGGTCCCGGTCTTTATTTTTTGTATAAGCATTAAGGAGGTGTTGACATGGAGACTCCCATTGTTCTGAGGCTGCTTCTTGCTCTCATAGCCGTTGCCTCTGGCGTTGTCTTCTTTAGAAGGGCCAAGGAGCTGATCTCGTACCTTGAGATCTGTGAAAAAGATCTTATGAACAGGACCGACAACAGGGACCTTCGTCTTAAAGAGACTGCCAAGTACATTTTCGCTCAGATCTGTAGCAGGAAGCGTCCCTATACTGCTGTTGGTGTTATGCACACCATCATCTTCTGGGGCTTTATGCTTCTTTTCCCCACAGCTATTGAGGCGGTTTTGAGGATAGTTTTTCCCCACTTTTCCTTTGCCTTCTTGGGTAAATTTCTCTACGGGATTCTGACCTTACTGCAGGACATTTTTGCCCTTGGTGTCTTCTTCTGTGTGATAGCTGCCCTTATCAGAAGGTATGTGGTCAAGCCTGAAAGGGTGGAGAACCACTGGGATGCTCCTGTGATCTTGGGACTTATAACCGGTGTGGTTCTCACCTTCTTCGGCATGAACATAGCCGAACTGAAGTTGGGACACGAAGCGGTGAGACCCATATCCAGTTTTCTGCTCAATATCTTTGGTCCCTCAACTGAGGCTGGGGCCAAAACCCTTTACGCAGCGAGCTGGTTCCTTCACACAGGCATACTTTTAGTGTTCTTACCTTTGCTCCTTTATTCCAAGCACCTGCATATCATTGCTAGCTGGCCCAACGTCTATCTCCAGAACTTTGAGGGCTTTAAACAATTCAGGATGGACTTTGAAAACTCTGAATTTTTTGGTGTGAACAGGGTGGATCAGTTTTCATGGAAGGATCTTTTGGATACCTACGCATGTACCTACTGCAACAGGTGTACGGATCTCTGTCCTGCTCACAACACAGGTAAGCCTTTGAAGCCCGGTAAAATGATACAGGATCTGAGGGAGATTCTTTTGGAAGATGCTCCCAAGATCATGGCTGCTATGAAGGAGGGCCAGAAACCCTCTCCCGAAGAGGAGATTGAAGGAGTGGAGCCTCTTATTGGAAGGCTTATGGATAAGGATGCTATATGGGCATGTACCACTTGTGGAGCATGCCTGCATATCTGTCCAACAAGGAATGAGCATCCCCAGAAGATTGTTCAGCTCAGGCGTTACCTGTCCCTTATGGAAGGAGACATTCCTGAAGAGATGGGTCTTGCCTTCAGGAACATGGAGAACAACTTCAATCCTTGGGGTGTGGGCTTTGCTGCAAGGGCCGATTGGACTGAGGGTCTGGATATACCTGTGCTTTCTGAGAAAGGTGAAGCTGAGTATCTGCTCTGGGTGGGTTGTGCCGGTGCTTACGATGATCGCTACAAGAGGGTAATGATAGCCCTTGTAAACATACTGAAGGCTGCCGGGATTGACTTTGCAATACTGGGTACCGAAGAGAAGTGCTGCGGTGACTCTGCAAGGCGTTTGGGTAACGAGTATCTCTTTGAAATGCTTGCCATGGAGAACGCCGAGCTACTCAAATCCTACAACGTTAAGAAGATCATTACCGCTTGTCCCCATGGATATCACGTGTTGAAGCATGAGTATTCCCAGTACGGTTGGGAAGGAGAGGTATGGCATCATACCGAGTTTATAGCCAAGCTTATCAAGGATGGCCGGATAAAGCTAAACAAGGGCTTTCCTAAGGTTACCGTTTACCACGATTCCTGTTACTTGGGTAGACATAACGCTATTTACGATGAGCCCAGGTATATTATCAACAACCTCGTGCCTGCTGGTAAAATCAGAGAGATGCCCAGAAACAGGGAGATATCCTTCTGCTGTGGTGCCGGTGGTGGAAGAATGTGGCTTGAGGAAACCATTGGCAAGCGTATAAACGTGGAGAGAACAGAGGAAGCCATAAGCACCGGGGCGGAACTTGTGGTCACCGCATGTCCCTTCTGTCTCACCATGTTTGACGATGGACTCAAGAACAAGGGCAAAGAGGAAGAAGTCCAGCTCAAAGACATAGCCGAGCTTGTCTGGGAAGCTATGAATTAATTTAAGTCTAAGTAAAAAAACTTGCGGGGAGGGTTTGCCCTTCCCCGCTTTTTCATTTATACTCC
>WGAU01000084.1 GCA_015494645.1 Aquificota bacterium | reverse complement strand
CCCATAGGGTGTTGCAATGAATCAAATCTATATTTTCTTTCATAGCAACTTTAAAAAGGCGATAATACACTATTGGGAAGAACGGCCAGCTTTTTACCTTTCTCCACATCCCTATCGGGAAGGTGTAGAACTTTATACCAGAAGCCTCACAATCTCTTGTAAGCTTGCCTTCCCTTGAAGTAACAAGCACGGGGTAAAAACCTCTTTCCTTAGCAAGAACCATGGTATGAAATAGAGACTTTAAAGCCCCACCGTACCTTGAAACTCCTTGAATAAAAAGAATTCTCACCTGCTTCTTATCACCCCTATTTTGGGACACAGATCCTCCACAGGACATTTTGAACACAAAGGAGAAATAGGTCTGCAAATAGTTTTGCCAAAGGCTACAAACCAACGATTTATGTTTTTCCAATACTTTTGCGGTAAAATCTCCCTCAACCTCTTTTCAGTTTCATCGGGATACCTGGTTTTAACCCACCCCAGCCTGTTGCAGATTCTGTGCACATGAGTATCAACACATATCCCCGGTTTATCGTACCCTTCTATAAGAACAAGATTCGCTGTCTTTCTGCCTACTCCCTTTAAGGATAAAAGATCATCCATACTATCCGGAACCTTCCCTTTGTATTTTTCAACCAATACCTTGCATATGTCCCTTATGTTTTTCGCCTTTACATTGTAAAAGCCAACGGGAAAGATAAGAGTGGCTATCTCTTTCTCGCTCATCTTAAGCATTTCCTCAGGAGTGCTGGCTTTCTCAAACAATCTCTTTGAAGCCTGCTTTGTAACTTCATCCTTGGTCCTAAGACTTAATATGCATGAGATCAAAACCTTAAATGGATCTCTCTTCCTTCTCGCCATTGCAGTAACCACAGGCTCCCGCCATTTTACATACGCCTCAGCAACCCTCTTCATCACCTCCTCTACAGGAGCCAATACTACCTCCTAAAATTGACTCAAAGTTTTATATTGTGTAATTTTCCGCTAAAATATTTTCAAGGAGGGGAGGGAATGGAGTTTCGCAAGAGTTTTTTATTGATTCTGGTATTCGTGATGTGCTTCTTCATCACAAACTCCAGTGCTATGGTCATTGAAGGTGGTGTAGCCGTATGGAACAAAGATCTCAATGGATGGGTAGACTACAAAGGTACCAGAGCTGATCTTGAAGATGATCTTGGAACAGGTAGCTTAACCAGTCCATACTATTGGTTACGGTTTGAGCATCCCATACCCTTCATACCGAATGTAAAGTTTGAGTACACCCCCTTTGACATGACTTCGACAGGAACGGTAGATGAAACTTTCAAATTTGGCGACTACATCTACAGGGCAAACACAAAGGTAGACTCAAACCTACAAGCTGACCAGTTCGATGTAATCCTATACTTCAATCCCCTGCCTTGGATTGCAGAAAAACTAACATCCGTAAAGATCTCCATAGGCGTTGACGCCAAATACATTGATGGAGAGGTATGGGTTGAAGGCAATGTTGACGGTATTGAACGCAGAGAAAGCAAAGACTTTACCGTAGTAGTTCCCATGCTATACGGAAGGGTAGAGCTCAATCCTCTAAATTTAGTGTATCTTGAAGCGGAGGGTAAATATATAGGTTACGGAGGAAGCCAGTTCTACGATGTCTACATAGGCACAAGAATTCAATGGAAACTACTATTCGCTACCGTTGGATACAGAATTGAAGCCCTCCAAATTGACGATATATCTGACGTATCAAGCAACATTCAGATAAAAGGATGGGTATTTGGCTTAGGATTACAGTTTTAAACAAGGGAGGGACAACCCCTCCCCCATCAATCACATACAGGAACCACAAGCACAGGTATATGAGATTTGCTGACCACCTTTAGAGCAGTGCTGCCAAGTACAACTTTCTGAACAGGGGGAGCAGTGTGTGACCCAATAACGATTAGATCCACTCCCTTTTCTTCTGCAAAGGATAAGATCTTCTTATCCGGTCTTCCCCTCAAAACCACCGGTTCCACTTGAGATTTGGAAAGCTCCTCTACCTTGAGGGCAAGATCTCTCAAGGCTAACCTATCTCTTTCCTCTAAGGTGCTGAACAGTGCCTCAAGATCTTCATCAAACCCCCTCTGCGCCCACATAGGCTCTTCTACCACTGTTACAATGTAAAGCAGGGAATTGTACCTCTTGGCTAACGAAGCTGCAAACTTAACCACCTGCTCCGTACAATCCCTTAAAGCAACAGCACACAGTATCTTCCTAAACTCTACCGGCATCTTTTCCCCTCCGATCTCTTTTTAACAACAAACTCCATAAGTTTGTCCAAATCCCAGCAGTTGACTACTTCTTCCTTGGTCAACCATCCCCTTCTGGCTACTCCTACTCCAAGCTTCACCATCCAAAACTGTCCTACATGGTGAGCATCGGTTCCAATGGCAAACTTCACTCCATACTCTTTGGCTCTTTTCACTAAATAATCCGGAAGATCCAACCTATCCTGATGGGCATTGATCTCAAGGCATACTCCATGCTCAGCAGCCTCCCTGAAAATCACATCCCAATCCACTGGATAACCATCCCTTTGAAAAAGCATTCTACCCGAAGGATGTCCAATGCAGCAAACACAGGGATGCCTAATGGCCGAAACTATCCTATCGGTGGCATCCTCACCAAACCGAGAATGCACAGAAGCAACAACCCAATCCAGTTTCTCTAAGGCACTGTCGCTTAAATCCAAAGATCCATCGGGCAATATATCCACCTCTATACCTTTCAATATCCTGAAATCCTTAAAAGCACGGTTCAATTCATCAATGTAACTTATCTGTTCCAACAAACGCTTTTCGTCCAGACCATTAGCTATTCTCACGCTCTTTGAATGATCCGTTATGGCCACGTAACTATAGCCAAGCCTCAATGCCTCCTCAGCTATCCGCTCAATGGAAAAGCCTCCATCGCTCCAGTTGGAATGCACATGAAGATCTCCATTTATATCCGAAAGCTCTACCAGCTTAGGAAGCTTACCTTCCCGAGCCGCCTCTATCTCCCCCCAATCCTCCCGTAACTCAGGTGGAATAAAAACCAACCCCAACGCACCGTAAATTTCTTCCTCCGTAGCTCCAGCAATTCTTTCTCCTGTTGAAACATCAAAAACACCATACTCGTTTATTTTAAGCCCCTTCTCCTTCGCTATCTCTCTCAAATGCACATTATGCTCTTTTGATCCTGTAAAGTACTGAAGCGCCGCTCCCCACTGATGAGGCTCTACAACCCTTATATCAACCTGCCTGTTATCCATAAGTACACTTGATTTGGTTTCTCCCTTGGCAATCACCTCGGTAACCCTGTCCATAGAGGTAAACTTATCCATTATCAATGCTCCATCCCCCACAGCCAAGATGTCTATATCCCCCACTGTTTCCTTCATTCTCCTCAACGATCCTGCATACTGCACCCTATCACAGTACATAGAAATCTGCCCAAGAACGTACCCAGCCAAGTCCAAAGCCTCTCCTAAAAGCATCCTGTCGCTGCCCTTAGTATAAAGAGCCATCCCTTTCTTTATGTTCTCTATTTTCTTGGGTCCCATACCGGGTAGTTTTGCCAAAGAACCATCCTCAATCACCCTCTTTAGATCATCAAGACTCCTCACACCGAGCTTTTCATAGGCAAGCTTTAAAGTTTTGGGACCTAAATAGGGAATGTCCAACAGCTCAGCCAACTCTTCAGGAATTTCCTTTTTTAGCTCTTCATATTTTTTTACGGTTCCTGTTTCCAAAAACTCCTTTATTTTTTTTGCAATCCTATCCCCAACACCGGGAATCTCATGCAGTCTATTCTCTCTGGCCAGTTCCTCTATATCATCTGCAATGGACTCTATGGCCCTGGCCGCTCTACGATAGGCGTTTATTTTGTATATCACGTCTCCCTTTAACTCCAAGAAATCGGCTATACGGTTAAGTATTCTGGCAAGCTCTTTATTTTTGTTCATGTTTCGTATGATACTACTTGATTTTTTTGTGCTCAACCCTATATTTTGAAAAAACTTTTTCAGGGAGATGTTAAGGAACCAGACATGATACCATTTGAAAAATTAGACAAATTTCAGAAGGAAGCTATAAAGGAACTCAAAAGCGGCCGCAATGTAATCGTTTCCGCTCCTACAGGTACAGGCAAAACTGCCATTATTGACCACGTAATAACCGAGTGGATAGACCAAGGAGCAAGGATAATATACACAGGTCCCCTCAAGGCACTATGCAATCAAAAATTCAGGGACTTCGGAAAGCTTCTCGGAGAGGATAAAGTAGGTCTAATCACCGGGGATGAGGTGATAAACGAAACCGCTCCCATGCTTGTGATGACCACAGAAGTGCTGAGGAACATGTTACAGGAAGATACACTGTGCCCTATGCCCAAGATGGTTGTGTTTGACGAGATCCATTATATCTCCGACGAACAGAGAGGATCTGCCTGGGAAGAAAGCATAGTTTTGCTTCCTCCAGATACCATCATCTTGGGGCTTTCCGCCACAGTACCCAACGCTGAAGAACTGGCCATGTGGATAGAGGTGATAAAAGGCAGGGAAACCGTGGTTATCAATCATAACAAGAGAGCGGTTCCCCTCAAAATGTTTGGTATAATAAAGGAAACCGGAATAAGCCCTTTAAAAAAGGTTAGGCGCATAGTTGAAAATAGGAAATCGCGGAAAAAGTTGTTCAAAGCAGTTACACACACAGAGATAATAGCAGAGCTGGAAGAGAAGGGACTTTTACCAGCACTTTACTTTCTGTTCAACCGCAGAAAGGTTGAAGCCTTCGCCAAAGAATTGGCAGCTTACAAGAACTTCTCCAACAACAGCGAGAAAAAGGAAATCAGAAATCTCATCAACTCATATATAAACCACGTACCAGAGGATGCCGTTCCTTTTATTGAGAAGATAAAACCTTTATTAACCAAAGGTATAGGCTACCACCACGCTGGTCTTGTTCCCCACGCTAAGAGACTAGTAGAAGTGCTGTTTGAAAAGAGATTATTGAAGGTGGTCTATTGCACTTCTACATTTGCCTTGGGCGTTAATATGCCAGCAAGGACCGTATGCTTTGACTCCGTGATAAAATTTGACGGCACAACCTTCAGGCCACTTAAAAATATAGAATTCTTTCAGAAGGCCGGAAGGGCTGGTAGGAGGGGCATAGACAAGGAAGGTTTTGTTATTGTGAGATTTGATCCCAAGGACCAGGAAGAGATTCCCCTTTACGATGAGAAATACTTAGAGCCTGTAGAGAGCGCTTTTAGACTCTCCTACAACTCTATCGTTAATTTACTGGCACGGGAAACTTACGAGAGGATACTACAATTCTTGAATTCTTCTCTGTGGTCTTTCCAGCACGAAGGAGAAAAAGAACACTTAAAGAAAGAGCTTTCAAAGTACAAGGAAAAGCTATCCGAGCTCCCCACCTTCACCTGCGATTACAAAGAAGAGTTTATGGATGCCAGAAGGCACGAGTTAGAGTCTATAATTGAAAGAGACAAAAAAATCATCGCCTCCATTGACGAAGCTTTAGCAGACGAGGGGTTATCCAAGCGCAAAAGGAAAAGACTACTCGAGAAAAAGCAGGCTGCCATTGAAGAAATCATCAGGTCGGAATACTCCTTGAAATCTTTGAGGCTGGAAAACTGCGAGTTCTGCGTACATAGGATTCAGTGTAGGGCCACTGAGAGAAAGAGGAAGTATTACACAAAAAAAATAAACCAGATAGAAAGGAAACTGAAGTTCCTTGATAGCTATTTGGTTCAAGAATTTGAAGGAAAATGTAAGGTGCTCACGGAGCTTGGCCACTGTGACGAAAAGCTAAATTTAAAATTTGGATCCGAAATAGTTAAAAGGCTACATATTGAAGAACTCTTAGTGACAGAACTTATTCTGGAAGGATTCTTTGACAAACTTGACCCAGCTGTGATAGGAGCGGTGCTCACATGCATAGGTAGAGAACCAGACAAGATGAAGGGCACAAAGAGCAGGCTCCTTGATAAAAGGATTCGGAAAGAAATTGAAGAGCTGGCAGACTTTATAAGAGAAACAGAAGAACGATATTTAGGACATTCAGTATCTTGTTTGATCAACTGGGCCTACGCCGATGCAGCTTTCTTGTGGATAGAAGGGGAAGATCTCGCAACCATTGTAAAGAAGACAGGAATGTATGAAGGAGATATCATTTCATGCTTAAGGCAAGGACTGGATCTCTGCCGCCAGCTAAAAAGGGTTTACGCAGAAGTTCCAGGATTTAAAGACATGCCTGCGTATGAAAGCATCAAAGAGACCTACCGGAGTATGGAAAAGCCCATACTCCGAGAATTTTCACCTTGAAAAAGGGGGGTGAAAACAAATGGCCAGAGCAGCTGTAGCAACCAGAAGGGGTAGGCGCCCCAAAGTGCAAAGCTCCTACAAGGTTAAGGTCATCACCGCCGACGGCAAGGAGTGGGTTGAAGAAAGGTGTTGGAAGTGTGGTAGAGTGCTTCAGAAGCATCCCAAGGCCCACTTTTACGTAAGAATTGAGCAGATGTCTTGTCCCTCGTGTAAGGCCATAAACCTCGTTGAGGAAGAGCCTTAGTTACACTCCTTCTTAGGCGTGCAAACCCCCTCCGTCATAGGATGGAACATCATAAGTGGAGGGGGTTCCTCTCCCCCATTTTTCGCAAGGAAGTTCTCAAGCTCTTTATAGCCAACAAAAACTCTTCTATTCTCACCCTTCTCAACCATTATAACGGGCACAGCATCTATACCAATTCCCAAAAGCACATGGAGGTTGCTATCCACAAGAGATCTCACCTTAACGGCAAGCGCTCCACCAGCAACAAAGGGAACAGAACTGCCAGAATGTATTTTTTCAAAAGCCATCCAAGGATCTTCTCCTCTTTCACATAGTAGATAAAAACCCAATGCCTTTTCAAAAGACCCCTTGTGAATGGCAACGCTTCTAAACTCAACTGAAGCAAAGTCACTTCTATAACTCTTCATCACCTCAAAGGCCTTCTCACATGCAGGACACTGGGGATCAAAAAAGAACTTAACAGTATAGGCACCTTTTCCTTCCCAAGTAGCAGCTCTAACAAGAGCTGGATCTGTGTAATCCGGAGGGAATGTGTACATAGCATGGGTAGTCAAAAAACCAACCAAAAGAAGAAACAGTGCATAAGCTACCCTGCTAAACCTAAAAGAGGTGATAAACAGCAAGAGAACCAAAATCTCCACAAGCAGACACAACTGACAGAGTTTACCTATTACAAACACCTGCAAAAACACCATATACAGAGAAAAGCCCAAGCCTATTGAAGTCCAAAAAAATAACAGGACATCCGAAAAAGACAAAACAAAAGCAATTCCGAAAAAGACAACCCCCCAGTAGGTCAAAGGATAGCCTAAAAGAGAAGCAAAAGGAGTTTTGGCAACAATTCTACATCCTTCATAAGGGCATATATGACTCCCCTTTTGGGACATATATATATCCAAAGCCAAAACAGATAAACCTATCAGCACAAGAAGCCATCTAAAGATTCTCATGGCGCATAGATTAATATTTGCAAGCGCTCTTTTCAACACTATATTTAAAAGAGCCATGGGATTCAGATCCAAAGATACTACAGCAGATATAGGACTTGAGGTATGGGCGAGCAGTTTGGAAGAGTTGTTTGAAGAAGCCGCAAGAGGATTATTCTCCTTAATGTACGATACCTCAAAGGTAGGCGAAAAAGAAGAAATCGTATGGGAAACCGAAGGCAGCGACACAGAAGACCTGTTGGTTTCCATGCTGAACGATATCATTTACCTGCACGAGGTTAAAAAGATGCTCTTTAGGAACATAAAGGTGGAAAAGCTCTCAGCTCACAAGGTTGCCTTCACCCTAAAAGGGGAAAAGTACAGCCCCTCAAAACACGAAATCCTAACGGAAATCAAAGCCGCCACATACCACAACATAGAAATAAAAAAAGAAAATGGACTCTATAGAACCTACATTGTTTTTGACGTGTGAGGTGAAACCATGGGAAAGATCTTTGAAAAGATAGACGAGTATAGATGGAGAATTCCCAAAAGCTACAAATCAGGTATGAGAGTGCCGGGCATAATTTACGCCAAGGAAAAGATGCTCTCCAAAATAACTGAAGATGGAGCCCACGAACAGGTGGCAAACGCCGCCTTTCTCCCTGGCATAGTAAAAGCATCCTTAGCAATGCCAGATATACACTACGGCTACGGCCTTCCTATAGGAGGGGTAGTTGCTACTGACGTCAACAAGGATGGAGTGATAACTCCAGGGGGAGTGGGCTTTGATATAAACTGCGGAGTAAGGCTTTTAAGAACAGACCTTGAATACGAGGATGTCAGAAATCTTATAGAAGATCTAACAGAAGCCATTTTCCATACTGTTCCTTCTGGCGTGGGCTCAGAAGGAGATATATCCCTGAGCAAACAAGACTTTACCAGAGCATGCAGAAAAGGAGCCGTTTGGGCCGTTGAAGAAGGCTACGGAATAGAAGAAGATTTAGAATGCACAGAATCAAAAGGATACATACCATGGGCAGATCCAGATATGGTTAGCAAAAAGGCCTTTGAGAGAGGAAGAGACCAGCTGGGAACCTTGGGATCAGGCAACCACTTCTTGGAAATACAGGTTGTAGATCAAATCTATAATGCCAAACTTGCCGAAGGCTTGGGGCTATTCAAAGGACAGATAACCATAATGATACATACCGGATCCAGAGGCTTTGGACACCAAATATGCACAGATTATCTAAAGGTTATGGAAGCCGCAGTCAAAAAATACGGTATAAAGCTACCAGACAGACAGTTAGCCTGTGCCCCTTACAACTCTAAGGAAGGACAAGACTACCTTGCAGCCATGGCCTGTGGCGCCAATTACGCATGGGCAAACAGACAGATCATCTCCTACCTGGTAAGGAGAGCTTTCGAAAAAGTTTTTGGCAAGAGCTTCTCCTCATTGGGCATATACACCGTTTACGACGTGGCTCATAATATAGTGAAATTGGAAAACCACAAGATCAACGGAAAAGAAGTCCTATTAGCTGTACATAGAAAAGGAGCCACAAGAGCCTTTCCACCAGGACATCCAGAACTACCGGAAAAATACAGAAGAACAGGACAGCCTGTAATCATCCCGGGAGACATGGGAAGGGCATCCTTCGTTCTATGTGGAACGGAAAAAGCCATGGAAGAAACCTTTGGTAGCACTTGCCATGGAGCGGGGAGGGTTTTAAGCCGAAATCAGGCAAAAAAACTGGCCAAAGGAAAAGACATTGCCTCAGAAATGGGGAAAAAAGGCATTGTGGTAAGATCCTCAAGTAAAAGAACCTTGTATGAAGAAATTCCCGAAGCTTACAAGGATGTTTCCGAAGTGGTGGATGTTGTCCATAAGGCAGGTATAGCAAAGCTTGTAGCTCGCATGAGACCTCTCGGAGTAGTTAAGGGGTGAAAATTGTTTATATATCTAACATAAAAATTCCCTCAAAAGCCGCAAATACTATACAGATAATGGAAATGTGCAATGCTTTATCCTTGCTTGAACACGAAGTTACTCTTCTGGTACCCGAACAAAACTTAGACAAAAACAAGGCGTTGAATTTCTATGATGTTGAAAGTAAGTTTAAAATAAAAGAGTTACCCATAATAAAAAAGGCTAAGAAGCTATCTTATTGCATAAATATATACAAGTTTTTAAGCGTAGAAAAGCCACACTTAGTACTCGGGAGATTCCTACATGGATGTCTTATAGCTTCATTGTTTGATATACCAATAGCAATAGAGATTCACGACCCTATACCAAACTCACTAAAATCAAAGGCTATATTACTAAGACTTATTCTAAGAAAGACAACAAATATTCTCATAGTAATTACTCACACTTCCAAGAAACACCATCTGCACTGCTTACACTTAAGAGAAGACCAAGTTAAAATTCTTCACGACGGTGCAAGAAAGATAAATAACCGGTCTAAATCAAGCAGAAAAAAATGCATAGTATGCACTTATTTAGGAAGCCTATACAAACACAAAGGAATTAAAACTATAATAAACTTGCATAAAGAAATAAAAAATGTAATCTCCAATATCAAATTTCTCATAGTAGGAGATAGAGGTGATCTTAGAGCTGAGATTGAAAGCATTTCTAAAAGTAGCAAAAACTTAATATTGAAAGAACATATTCCAAGACGCGAAATATATAGTGTCTTAAGAGACACAGACATTGCTCTACTTCCAACTACATATTCTGTGGTGATAAACGGAACAAAACTGGATTTTTCATCTCCCTTGAAACTATTTGAGTATATGAGCTATGGTAAAGGAATCATTGCATCAAAAATTGAGAGTTTAAAAGAAGTGTTATCCAACAAAACTTCCTTCTTGGCAGATCCAGAAGATCCTTCAGACTGGAAACAGAAGCTCGTCTACATATGGAAAAACCCAAAAGCTGTTAGAAAAAGAGAAATAAACGTAAGGAATCGCTTTTCAAAACACTTCACATGGGTGAAACGAGCAAATCAATTGCTCGCTTTGCTTTGTCGTCAAGGCGAAGAGTGTAATTGTTGACAAAAACCTTAATGTGCTTACGGATCACTTCGTCGGAGAGTTCTTGAGCATGCTGCTTTATGAAAGGTATAACCTCATCAAGATGCTTTTCAGAGTAAGCTATGCTTTCCCTTATGGCAGCCTCAACCTGCCCCTTCAAATCCAACAAATCTCTTTTCAAGACCACTCCACCCAAAGGCACAGGAAGGTTACCAAACCTCTCTTTCCAAATCTCACCAAGGTCAGCCACAAGGTTAAGTCCATATTCAGTATAGGTGAACCTTCCTTCGTGTATTAGTATGCCCGCATCTACTTCACCGTTCAAAACAGCAGGTATTATAAGATCGTATCGCTTTTCAACCACCTCAGAAGGAACTCCGAAAAACTTTCTATACATGCACCAAGCCGTGGTGTGAAATCCCGGTATAGCCAATCTACTAATAGAGTCAACAGATAAAGCAGATACAGAAACAACTACCGGAGCCTCACCATCGCTAAAGGCTCCCCCACATTCCAAAAGAACATATCTATCCTTCACCTCAGGCAGAACACCTATTGAGATCTTAGAAACGTCAAGCTCACCTTTAATAATCATCCTGTTTAACTCTTCCACGTCTGCCATAACTGGAGTGACTTCGCCCAAACAGGTCTTGCCTTTGCTCAAAGCATAAAAGATAAATGTATCGTTGGGACAAAAAGAAAAACCTACCTTTAGCACGTTGCCAAAGCCCCACACATTCTTTTGTAAACAACCTCTGCAGCTATCCTCTCAGCCTCTCTCTTGGTGGTACCAAAGATCACTGCTTTGAAGCCGTTTACTCTTATCTCCACCCTGACGGTAGATCCCTCTTTCTTGGAAACGCAAACAGGAAGAGGATATGACATTTCCCTACAAAGCTCAAACAGCTTGGTTTTGTAATCCTCAAACGCAGGAACTTTACCTCTTATAAGAATCTTCCTCAAAAAGGATCTTGCCTTCACAATGCCGCCATCCACAAGAATAGCACCCACCAAAGCCTCAAAAGCATCGGCAAGGTTGGAATCCCTGTTTCTCCCACCCTGCTTTTCTTCTCCCTTTCCAAGAAATAGGTAGTCCCCCAATCTTATGCTTCTTGCAGCCCAGGCAAGGGCCTCTTCTCTGACAAGCTGGGATCTTTTCTTGGTCAGCTCTCCTTCCGTACTTTCAGGTTCCCTCTTGAATATATCAAAACCAATAATAAAGTTGATAAAAGCATCTCCAAGAAACTCAAGCCTCTCATTGTCAAATGAAAGACCTTCCTCAGCAGCGAAGGAACGATGAACAAGGGCTTCAAAGAGCAAAGCCTTGTTGGAAAAGGTGTACCCTATCTTTTTCTCAAGATCCGTAAGCCTACCCTTGTATTTTTCCAAAAACGAGGCAAGCATTCACGCCACCAAATCCGAAAGAATTGGATAAGGCTATGTTTACCTCTTTGCGCCTTGCCTCGTTGGGAACATAATCAAGATCGCATTCTGGATCTGGGTTTTCATAGTTTATGGTAGGTGGGATGATACCTTCTTCTATAGCTTTTATGGTGAATATGGCTTCTACTGCGCCGGCAGCTCCGAGGAGATGGCCTATCATGGATTTGTTGGAGGAAATGGGAATCTCGTAGGCTCTATCTCCGAACACCTTTTTGATAGCCATAGTTTCTATCTTGTCGTTCAGGGGAGTGGAGGTTCCATGGGCGTTTATGTAGTCCACTTGATGCGGTTCAACGCCAGCGTCCCTCAAAGCCCTACCCATGGCCAAAGCCGCTCCTTCCCCGTTCTCATCGGGCATGGTTATATGGAAAGCATCGCTACTCATCCCGTAGCCTAACACCTCAGCGTATATTTTAGCCCCTCTTTTCACCGCGTGTTCATACTCCTCAAGAACCACCACACCAGCTCCCTCTCCGATAACGAACCCATCCCTTTCTTTGTCAAAAGGCCTTGAAGCCCTCTCGGGCTCATGATTTCTCGTAGATAAGGCCCTCATAACCGCAAAACCGCCAACTCCCAAACGGCATATAGCCGCCTCAGATCCCCCAGCCAAAACGATAGGAGCATCCCCTCTTTGAACGATCTTAAAAGCATCCCCTATAGCATTGGTCCCAGTGGCACATGCGGTAACTACAGCATTTTGAGGGCCCCTAAACCCATAACGCATAGCCACAATAGCAGAGGCCATGTTGATAATGGCCATGGGAATGAAGAAGGGAGAAAGCCTTTTTGGTCCCTTTTTCACAAGAGTCTCTGAGTTTTGCTGGATAGTTAGAAGCCCTCCTATACCCGATCCTATAAGAACTCCTACACTGTCCTTATCTACACTGTTAAGATCCAAGCCACTATCCTTAAGGGCCTCCTCCGCCGCTGCAACGGCGTACTGTAGAAAGAGATCGGTCCTTTTCAGTTCCTTACGGTCAAAGTACTTAGAGCCATCAAAATCCTTTACCTCTCCAGCAATGCGAGAGGAAATATCAGACGCATCAAACTTGGTAATGGGACCAATACCGGATACACCCCTAACAAGCCTTCCCCAACTTTCCTTCACAGAGTTGCCAAGAGGAGTTACGCAACCTATCCCGGTTACGACAACTCTTTTCTTCACAGACTACTTCTCCTCCAGCTTGTTCTTCACATACTCTATGGCATCCTTAACAGTCCTTATCTTCTCCGCATCCTCATCGGGGATCTCAATGTCAAAGGCCTCTTCAATAGCCATAACGAGCTCAACAATATCCAAAGAGTCTGCCCCAAGATCGTCTATAAAGGACGCATCAGGAGTAACCTCACTCTCATCCACATTCAACTGCTCAACGATGATCTCTTTAATCTTTGCTTCAATCTCCTTCACGTCCATGGATCCTACCTCCTCGCTTATTTTTAAAGGGACAAACCGCCATCAACTACAATCACTTGTCCCGTTATATACGAAGCCTCCTCAGAGCACAAGAACCCAACCACATGGGCAACATCCTCGGGAACACCCGCCCGCTTCAAGGCCGTTCTCTCCACCATTGCCCTCTTCATCTCATCCGGAAGGGACTGGGTCATATCCGTCTCTATGTAACCAGGACAAACAGCGTTCACAGTTATGTTCCTCGTTCCAAGCTCCTTTGCAAGGGCCTTGGTAAAGCCTATAAGTCCTGCCTTGGCCGCACAGTAGTTGCTCTGCCCCTGATTGCCCGTAAGAGCCACTACAGAAGAAATGTTGACTATCCTACCCCATCTCTTCTTCATCATTCCACGAATCACCGCCTTGGTAACTAAATAGGCACCTGTAAGGTTCGTTTCTAAAACCTCTCGCCACTGCTCGTCCTTCATACGGGCCAATATATTGTCCTTAGTGATTCCTGCGTTGTTAACCAGTATGTCAACAGGTCCTACCTTTTTCTCCACAAAGGAAACCATCTCTTTTACCTGCTCAGGATCCGAAACGTCTGCTTTAACAGCAAGGGCACTACCGCCCTTCTCTTTTATGCCTTCAACTACCTCTTTGGCTTTGTCCTCGCTTGAGGAATAGTTCACTACCACGAAATGTCCCATCTCACCCAACTTCTCACATATGGCCTTGCCTATACCTCTGCTTCCTCCGGTCACCAAAGCCACCTTCATGATAAAGCCTCCAACCTCTCAAGGTCCGACGGCTTTTCTACATTCACAGTTTTTAACTTTCTATCGGTCTTTTTGATCAAGCCGGAAAGCACTCTGGACGGTCCCACCTCTATAAAAGTGTCAACTCCCCTCTCCTTCATAAAGAGAACACTCTGATACCACCTTACAGGAGCCGTTACCTGTATATAAAGAAGCTCCCTTTCCCGCTCTCCCGAAGAGACATCAGTTGCAGTCACGTTGGAAACCACAGGTGTGTGGGCATCGTTGAAACCAAGCTCAGCGAGAACACTTCTCAATCTCTCTGCAGCAGGTTTCATAAGCCTACAATGAAAGGGGGCGCTCACTTTAAGGGGAACCACCCTCTTTGCTCCCATCTCTTTGAGAAGGGCACAGGCCCTTTCTACAGCATCCCTTTCCCCTGCTATCACAATCTGCTCCGGAGAGTTATAGTTGGCGGGCTGCACCAGCCCTTCCACCTTGGAACACACCTCTTCCACCACATCTCCAGAAAGCCCCAAAATCGCAGCCATAGCCCCCTCACCAACAGGCACCGCTTCCTGCATGAATCTTCCCCTGTTCTTCACAGCGTAAACAGCATCCTCAAAGGAAAGAATTCCCGCAGCCACACAGGCTGTGTACTCCCCAAGACTGTGACCAGCAAAGAAGGATACCTCTGGAAGCATCTTCTTTATCACACAGTATATGGCATAGCTGACGGTAAGGATGGAAGGCTGTGTATTCTCAGTAAGGGTCAGCTCTTCCTCGGAAGACTCAAAACAAAGATTTGCCATATCAAAACCGAGCCTTTGGGAAGCCCTGTCAAATACTTCTCTTACTATGTCAAATTCCCGGTAAAACTCCTTCCCCATACCAAGGTACTGGGAGCCCTGTCCTGGAAAGACAACGGCAATTGCCATATCTATCCTCCAAAACGGGAACACTTTTCTCTAAGGAGCCTTTCAGCCCCCTGTATAATCTCTTCAATTATCTCCTTGACTGTCTTCTCCTCCTTCAACAAGCCCACAATCTGTCCTGCCATGACGGACCCCCATTCCACATCACCGTCTATAGCAGCGGCCTTCAGCGCTCCCACTCCCAGTTTTTCTATCTCCTCCTTGGGTGCTCCTTGCCTCTCCATCTGTTCAAACTTCTTTGAGAGCTTGTTCTTTATAACCCTAACAGGATGTCCAGTGCTTCTTCCAGTGACCACCGTATCCCTGTCTTTAGCCTTTATGTAAAGCTTCTTCCAGTTTTCATGAACGGCACACTCCTTGGAAAGGGCAAAACGCGTTCCCATTTGGACGCCTTCTGCTCCAAGCATCAAGGCGGCAAGAAAACCCCTGGCATCCCCAATGCCGCCTGCGGCTATAACAGGAATATCAACAGCATCCACCACCTGAGGAACAAGAGCCATGGTGGTTATGTCACCTATATGACCGCCGGACTCCATCCCCTCGGCAATGACCGCATCTACCCCTTCCCTCTGCATCCTCTGGGCAAGGGCCACAGAAGCTACCACAGGGACAACCTTAATTCCCGCTTCCTTAAGGGCCTTCACGTACTTTCCGGGATTACCAGCACCGGTGGTAACCACCGCCACCTTTTCTTCTATGGCAACCTTCACAATATCATCGGCAAAGGGAGACATAAGCATGATGTTGACACCAAAAGGCTTGGAGGTCCTCTCCCTTGTTTTTCTTATCTGTTCCCTAACCTCTTCTGGCGTGAGATGACCGGCCGCTATGATCCCTAACCCACCGGCCTCGGACACCGCCGATGCAAGTCTGTAATCAGAAACCCAAGCCATCCCCCCCTGAAAAATGGGATACTCAATCCCACAAAGATCGCATATTCTTGTCCTAAACATGCCTCCTCCCCATTACCACCTGATAAGCATAGCTCCCCAGGTCAGCCCAGCTCCAAAGGCTACCAAGAGCACCAAGTCTCCAGATTTTATCCTTCCCTGCTCAAGGGCTTCACCCAAAGCTATAGGAATTGAAGCCGCTGAAGTATTACCGTACTTCTGTATATTCACCACAACCTTGGCCATAGGAAGTCCCAACCTTTTGGCCAAGGTTGATATGATCCTTATATTGGCCTGATGGGGAACCAGCCAGTCAACCTCCTCTTTACCCACCCCAAGCTCATCAAGAAGCTCTATAGAAACATTGGCCATCTCCCTCACCGCAATCTTGAAAAGCTCGTTTCCCCTCATCTTTGCGTAGTGCAACCTCTTCTCCAACACCTCCTCGGTTAGCTCCAGAGCAGTGCCTCTTGCCGGAAGATAAAGTAGCTCTCCATAACCCCCATCGGCATGAAGTTTAAAACCCAGAATCTCAGAAGCTCCGTTGGAAGGAGAAACAACCGCCGCACCGGCTCCATCCCCAAACAGCACACAGGTAGACCTGTCCATAGGATCTACAATCCTGGTAAGTATCTCCGATCCCACCACAAGCACGTTTCTGAACCTTCCACTTTCCACAAAACTGGAAGCCACTGCAAGGCCATAAACAAAGCCTGTGCACCCAGCGGCAAGATCAAAGGCAGGTACTCCTTTAAGACCAAGCTTGGCTCCTATAAGACAAGCGGCGGAAGGAAAGGGCATATCGGGAGTGGCCGTAGCACACACAATGAGATCTATCCCATCTCTACCTACACCTGCTGCTTTAATGGCTCTCTCCGCGGCCTTGGCTCCAAGATCAGAGGTGTTCTCCCAAGACGAGGCCCTTCTCCTCTCTTTAATACCTGTCCTCTGGGTTATCCACTCATCGGAGGTATCAAGGTAGGACTCAAAGTACTGATTGGTCAAAACCTCTTCAGGAACATAGTACCCAACACCTCTTATACAAGCCTTCACTCCTCCCTCCCGGAATCTTCCTCACCGATACCCCTCAACTGATAAAATTTCTCCCTTAACTGCCTCCAGATATTTTTACCGGTGCCTACTACTTCCCGCACCGCTTGGATATGGCTCTCAATCTTCTCGTTTATGCGCTTTTCTGCCATTTCTACAGCAACCTTGATGGCATTTGCAATAGCTTCAAAGTTGGAAGAGCCATGACAAATGATACAGGTGCCTTTAACCCCCAAAAGGGGGGCACCCCCGAAGGCTCTGTAATCCACCTGCTGTCTAAGCTCCGTAAGGGGGCCTTTGACCATTAAATAGCCAAGCTTGGAAAAAAGGCCCTTGGTGAAAACTCCTTTTAACAAATGACTTATAAAGGCAGCGGTGCTTTCACTAATCTTTAGAGCAAGGTTTCCCACAAAGCCATCGCACACCACAACATCCGCTTTCCCCTCAAAGAACTCCTTGCCCTCCACATTCCCTATGAAGTTCACCTGAGGCACAGATTTCAAAAGCATAAAGGCATTTCTGGTAAGACCGTTACCTTTGAGATCCTCCTCCCCTATGCTCAGAAGGCCTATGCGAGGGTTTTCCTTACCCAATATGGCCCTGACGTATATCTGCCCCATTATGGCAAACTCTAAGATGTGCTCAGGCTTGCTATCTACATTGGCACCGGCGTCTATGAGAACAAAAGGGTCCTTCTTTGAAGGCAGAGTAACGGCAATGGCAGGTCGAGATATGCCTTCAAGGGAGCCAAGTATCATCTTGGCTCCAAGCATCACCGCTCCCGTGTTGCCAGCACTTACAAAGACCTGCGCAGCCCCGGACTTGACCAGCTCAAGCCCTACCCTAATGGAAGATCTCTTTTTTCTGCGAAGGGCTATAAGAGGCTGATCTTCCATTCTGATCACTTCAGGAGCGTGCTTTACAAGGATTCTTTCCCGGTTGGATGCACCTAAACGGTCAAGTTCCTGAGAAATGATCTCCTTATCGCCTACCAAGATGATCTTGTGGGTGACTAACCTTAGAGCCTCTAACGCCCCTTTGATGATTTCAGAGGGGGCATAATCGCCCCCCATGGCGTCAAGGGCAATTCTCAATACTCCTCAACCTCCAGCACCTGCCTGCCCTTGTAAAATCCACAGTGGGGACAAACCCTGTGGGGCAACTTAGGCTCCTGACAGTGGGGACAAACTGAAAGAACTGGAGGCTGAAACTTCTTTTTCCATTGGGATCTTCTCTTATCCCTTCTCGCCCTTGATGTTCTGTTCTTAGGTACAGCCATAACCTCACCCCTTGAGCAGTTTTTCCTTTAGCTTAGCAAGCTGTTCCCACCTCGGATCAATGAACTTCCTATTACACTCGCACTCTACGTAATTCAAGTTCTTACCACAAACAGGACATATGCCTTTGCACTCATTGCTACACAAGGGCTTCATGGGTATAGACAGGTAGGTCTTCTCCAAATAAATCAGGCTCAAATCCAACTCACCATCGGCGTAGTAAAGAACATCCAAATCGTCCTTTGAAAGCTCATGAACGCCGTGTCCGGTGCAAAAGCTTTTAGGAAAGTAGGTATCCCTGAAACTTTCTACAACCACATAGTCAAAGTCCTCTAAGCACCTGCTACATGTCAGCCTCAGCGTAACGCTAAAAGATCCCTCAACTATCACTCTTCCATCATCGGTTTTGGTAATGTCCATAAAGCCTGAATACAACTTGGATAAGGGTATGTTAAATTTACCGTAAGCTATAGCCTTCCTATCATCCCTTATATCAAAGTGAAAACCGCTATCGGGTATATCGCTAACCTTGAGTATCATGATCCACCTCCGTCCCCCAGCAGGGGATTATATAAGAAAATCCATAAGAAAATTTTTCAAGGCTGCCAAGGCTTTTTTTACATCCCAACGGGACTTGTCTCTGATCCCTGCCACGTTGCTCACTCCTCTCACCTCCACAGGGACAACACCAAAAAGACTTGCCGCGTGGGCCACCGCAGCCCCCTCCATATTTTCCGCTATTGCTCCGAAACGTAAGGAAATACTTTTTGCCATATCTACACTTCCGGGCAAAACAGAAAGGGTCACAAAGGCACCACTGGGACATGGAAGATCCAAAACCCTCATCTCAAACTCCAGAGGCTTAAAAAGCTCGTCCCCGTAAAACTCTTTTGTGGCCAAGACCACATCCCCTATACTTAAGCCGCTATCCGGGTAGGCACCGCATATTCCCACGACCCAGAGCTCATCCACCCAAAAATTGTTCAACAGCCAGAAAGTTGCCAATGCAGCGTTAACCTTACCTGCACCACTCTCAATCCAGATCAACCTCTCACCTATAAATCCCATCTTGAACGGAGCAGAACAGCATAGAGACACCTCACCAAGGATGCCTTCAACTTCCATACCAGTAGGTATTAAGAACGCCCTTTTGATGTACTTTTCCATATCCTGTCAAAAACGCTCGCCACGGGCTGCTGCCACATTATGGTAAGAGCTACAGGTAGGGTGGCTTGAAAAGAGAAACCGGACAGAGCCATAACCAAAGCAGCCCCGTTGTTCTTCATACCCATAAAGTAAGAAAAGGTTATCCTTACCCCCCTTGACGCACCGGTGACCCACCCTAAAATAAACCCCAAAAGATAAGAAACAGCCACCTGAAGTCCCACCACAACGAAAACCCTCAACACACTAAAGTCAAAAGGCACAGAAGAGAAAGCCACCGATGTGTTCAACACTATCATGTAGAGCATACCCAGTTTAGACCATAAAGACAATGCTGGCTTTACATGATCCGCTCCACTCTTCTCGTAGATAATCACAGAAAGCACCGTGGGTATGAACACAGACCACATAAGCTTGCCGAAAAGAGCAGCCATAGGAACGTGAACACTCTTCCCTACAAATAGTTTTAGCATTAAGGGTGCAGCGAAAGGTATGATAAGCACATGGCTTCCCACTAAAAGCACACCAAGAGCCACATCCCCTCCCGTTATTGAGCTCCAAATTATAGTAGATATGGCAGCAGGAGACGCTGCAACGCACAAGAGCCCTACCCCGTATGGATCATTCACACCAAAGAAAAGGGTTGCTAAGAAAAAAGCCGCCAAAGGAAGCATGAAAAGCTGTCCCAAAAGGCCAAGAGCGAAGAAGCATTTATACTGAGTAACCCTTAAGAAATCTCGCCAGCAGAGCCCCCAAGTAGAGGAGAACATGATAGTAAAGAGCATGTGAGGAGCTGTCCATTTCAGAGAAGGCATCCATCCTTTAAATAGATAACCCAAAACAAAGCTCAAAGGTATGAGAAGGATAAGAAGAGAAGATAACTTCTCATCGGCCTCTTTCAACAAAGACGCTGTCATCCTCCAGTTGCTCTAAGAATCTCTCCCACTCCTCCTGAGAAAGGGCCACAAACAAGCCCTCAGCCTCAGCCACCACTCCTTCCTTTCCCTCTATCCTACAAAGGGTCTTTATCTTTCTGCCCTTAACCCAGTCCACAAGAGCCTCCGCTCTGTACCTGCTCCTAACAGACACAGGTTTCCTGAATCTAACCTTTATCTCTGCAGTCACAGTGCATTTTCTCTCCTTAGCCGCTATACACCACCACATTAGCTCGTCGGCAATGGTAGCAACAATTCCGCCATGGGCAACACCATCAAAGCCTTGATAGAGATCTCCCAAAACAAACTCGCTGTAAACCTTGTGCCCGTCCCAAAATCGTTCAAGCCTCAAACCTATGGGATTTCTGTCGCCACAGCCAAAACAGCTCTTGTATCCGGGCAACTTAACTCTCTTCATCTTCTATTCTCCTAAGTATCTCATTCTGCTTATCATACATCTGCTGCTTCTCTTCCGCCGTGTAATCAGTATAGCCTAATAAATGCAAAATCCCATGAACTAAAACAAACCTCAACTCCTCCTCAAAAGAAAATCCAAATTCTAAAGCGTTTTCCTCTATGATCTGCGGACACAACACCAAATCCCCCAAGTAATCCCCTTCTCCCGGAAAGGCCATAACATCTGTATAAGCATCGGTTTGGCGGTAGGTTCTGTTGTAATCCCTTATGGTCTCAGGATCCACAAAAACTACGCTAAGAGAAACCCTATCAAGATCCATTTTACCAAGAACCTTTTTGAGGAAGGTTCTGATCTCACTCGCCTTAATCTTTCTGTCCGTTTGATTTAGGATTGTCACTCCCATCCTTCTCTTCCTGCCCCGGATATTTTACCCTTTTATGATAAAAGCTTATGAGCATCTTCACGAAGACTTCACGAATCCTTTTCACATCCTTAAAGGTAAGATCGCACTCGTCAAGCTGTCCGTCCATAAATATGTTGTTCACGATAGAAGAAACCAAGTTCTTGATCTTTGAAGGAGTGGGATCATCCAAAGACCTTGTAGCCGCCTCCACACAGTCGGCAAGCATAACTATGGCAGCTTCTTTGGTGCGTGGTTTTGGTCCAGGGTAACGGTACAGACTCTCGTCCACATATCCCTCAAACTTTTTCGCCTTGTGATAAAAGTAGCTTATAAGGCTCGTCCCGTGATGCTGTTCAATAATGTCTATTACACACCTTGGGAGACCGTACTTCTTAGCAAGCTCCACTCCATCCTTCACATGTGAAATAATTATAAGCCTGCTCATATTGGGGGAAAGCTTGGTGTGAAGGCTTAAGCCCATGGTGTTCTCTGTAAAATATTTGGGATTCTTGAGCTTTCCTATATCGTGAAAGTAGCCTCCTACCTTTGCCAAAATTGGGTTGGCATCTACCTCCTTGGCAGCCGACTCTGCCAGTATTCCAACGTACATAGAGTGATTGTAAGTGCCAGGAGCCTTGTCCAACAACATCTTCAGAAGGGGATGATCAAGATTAGCAAGCTCCAAAAGGCTCATATCGGTAACCACGCCAAAGGCCCTCTCAAATAGCGGCAAAGATGCGAAGGAAACAAACAACACTCCCACTCCTGCCAAAAAGGGCGCTACGAAATTGGCCAGAGAAAGCTCTATCTCGTAAACAAAAGCGGCTAACATCATCAAAAACAGAAATATTACACCCCAAACGATTCCCTTTAAAAAGGCATTGGCTCCTCTTCCCATTCTCACGCCACCACCAGCAACTACAGATGAAAGAACAAGAACAAAAGGAAGATAGGAAAAGCCAGAGGGTAAAAAGCATATAAGGATCCCCGCTATAAGGACGGGAATAAGCGCTAATGGAAAGCCAAAGATAAATGCAGAAAGGAGCCCAGGTAGAAACAGCGGCGAGGAAAAGCCTAAAAACAGTTTACCCATCTGAGCATAAGGAGCAAACGCCCTCCCCATAATCCATATTGAAAGTCTGATGAAAAATAGAGACTCCAAAGCGATAAAAAGCATCAATCTATGAGAGGCCACGGGATCTACACGGTTGTAGGAGTACACTCGGAACCAAAGGGAACTAAACACCAAAGCAGCTATAAGCACAAAAAGGAATAGGCCTAAAAAGGATCGCCACATAGGCTGAATATCCATTACATCGGCGAGGATCTTCAGCTTCTTATATATCTCTTTGGTAACTTTTTGGCCCTCTGAAACTATCAGTTCGCCTTTCTTAACCACTATCCTAACAGGCTCAACAGAGGAGATCCTCTCTTCCACATACTTTCTTGTAAGGCTGGCATCGTAATAAAGGGTTGGTTTGACCACACCGTAAAGAAGATCCACCACCGCCGGAACGTATCTGTCTTTATCCAAAGGGAAAATTTCTACCACTATTTTCCTTATAAGCCTCTTCAAAGCTTCTTTATCGGAAACAATTCTGTCTACCTCGGGAGACACGTATTTACCCATTAAAGGGTCATAAACAATGATGGCCCTGTCTGTCGGTCTATCAAGAATGTAGTAAGAAGAAATTTTCTTAAGGGCATCAACTATAAACGCCTCTATATCAAAAGAAAAACGGCTCTCTATAAGCAGTTTAAGATCCTGACTCCCCAGCTCCACTCCAAGCTCGCTATTCAGTATCTCCCTAAGCCTTTGCTCACTCAAATCTCCCCTTGCCACTATACCTCTCAGGATGAAAAAGACCCGAGATATGCTGTCGTAAGCTCTCTTCACCCACGATGTATCAAGGCGATAAACCACAGGGGATGTACTCTTCAGCTTTTGCCTCAAGGCTTCGGTAGCCTCTTCGTCCACCACCTCAATGTCCACCGGAGAAACAACCGTTATGGGAGAAGGCTTGCCCACTGCCACGCGGGTAAGCACATAGGCACGGAATGGCATTAGGACAAGGGTAGCAAGCAGGGAGAAAACAAAAATTGCAATAAGTACCCTGCGGTTCCTCAAGGGCCCTGCGAAAATATTGGAAATCAAGTTATCCTGCTTCCTCCTCTATCTCCCTTTCCTCGTAAGCTTTAATGATCTTTCTCACCAAGGGATGTCTGACAACGTCCTTCTCGCTGAAGAAAACGAAAGCTATACCTTCAATGCCCGATAGAATTTCAAGGGCCTCCACAAGACCAGACTTTGTATTCTTAGGAAGATCTATCTGGGTGATGTCTCCCGTTATCACTGCTTTGGAATCGTAACCCAACCTCGTGAGAAACATCTTCATCTGCTCACTGGTGGTATTCTGAGCCTCATCAAGTATAACAAAGGCGTTATTCAACGTCCTACCCCTCATGAAGGCAAGGGGTGCCACCTCCACAATGCCCTTGTCCAAAAAGCGCTCCGCCTTATCAAAGCCCACAAGATCAAAGAGGGCATCGTATATGGGCCTGAGATAGGGACTAACCTTTTCCACAAGATCACCTGGGAGAAAGCCCAACTTTTCTCCAGCCTCCACTGCAGGTCTGGTAATTACTATCCTCTCCACTTCCCTCCTGGAAAGGGCATTAACAGCCATAGCCACAGCAAGATAAGTCTTTCCTGTACCTGCAGGACCTACTCCAAAAACTATGTCATAGCTTTTTATAGCCTCCAAATACCTTCTCTGATTCTCGCTTTTCGGAGTAACCATTTTCTTTTTGGAAGAGATGTAAATTCCCTCTGAAAAAACCTCCTTGACCTTACCTTCCCCCTCCTTAACCATCCTGATGGAAAATTCTATATCGCTCTTCTTCAATGTGTGCCCTTCCTCAAGCAAATGGTAAATCTGATCCAGCAAAGTAGAGACCCTCTCCACATCGTCCCGCTGACCTGTGATAGAAACCCTACCTCCCCTCGCAGTGATCTTGACCTTAAAACTCTTCTCTATGAGCTTTATGTTCTCCTCGTTTCTGCCAAAGAACAGGTACCACTCCCTTTCACTCTTAAACTCAAAATCCTTAACCAAAAGGCTCATGTCTGTTTGGCTCCCACCTCCAATATCCTCCTTTGAAAGGAAATTAATTCCCTTATGCCCTTTGACGCAAGAGCCAAAAGCTTATCAAGGGTTTCCTTATCAAAGGGCATCCTCTCTGCAGTACCCTGTATCTCCACAAACTTACCCGATCCAGTCATTACAACATTCATATCCACTTCGGCATTGGAATCCTCCTCAAAGTTCAGATCCAATACGGGAACTCCCTTGTATATACCCACACTCACAGCGGCAAGGTAGTCTTTGATAGGATTCTCTTTTATAGTCCCTGTCTTTATCAGGTACTGAACCGCATCGTACAGAGCTATGAAAGAACCTGTTATGGCAGCGGTCCTTGTACCACCATCAGCCTGTACAACATCACAGTCAATCCATATGGTTCTCTCTCCTAACTTCTCAAGATCAACTACTGCCCTCAACGATCTTCCTATGAGCCTCTGTATCTCCTGGGTCCTGCCATTGATCCTTCCCTTAACCACATCCCTTATCATCCTCGTCTGGGTGGATCGGGGCAGCATGGCGTACTCTGCCGTTACCCAACCCGTTCCCGTTCCCTTCAAAAAAGGCGGCACCTTATCTTCCACAGACGCGGTGCATATTACCCTCGTGTCTCCCATCTCAATTAAAACAGACCCCTCTGCATGCTTCATGTAACCCCTTATAACTCTGACTCTCCTCAGCTTATCGGGAGGCCTGCCATTAGGACGAGTGAACATAACTTCCCCCGGTAAGTAGCTTTATTATCCTGTAAATGATATCCTTCATATGTTTTCTCTCAACAATCATATCCACAAAGCCATGCTCCAAAAGGTACTCAGCCCTCTGAAAGCCCTCAGGAAGTTTCTGGCCTATAGTCTGCTCAATAACCCTGGGACCTGCAAAACCTATAAGGGCCCCCGGCTCAGCTATAACCACATCCGCTATAAGGGCATAGCTCGCAGAAACCCCACCTGTAGTGGGATCCGAAAGGATAGAAATGAAAGGCACCTTGGCCTCGGAAAGCCTTCTGACCACAGCACATGTTTTAGCCATCTGCATGAGGGAAAGCATACTCTCCTGCATTCTGGCCCCACCAGAACAGCTCACTATGATGAGAGGCTCCCTCTTCTCCATGCTTCTCTCAGCAGCTCTGGCGATCTTTTCCCCTACTACCGACCCCATGCTGCCTCCGAGAAAGCCAAACTCAAAGGCCACAAACTGCACCGACACGCCGTGTATGGTTCCCTCCACGCTCACCACAGCGTCCTTCATGCCCGTTTTCTTCTGAGCATCCTCTATCCTGTCCTTGTACCTCTTTGTATCCTTAAACTTAAGGGGATCCATCGGGGCAAGGTTACCATCTCTTTCTACCACGCTACCTTCGTCCAAAAGCATATTGATCCTTTCCCATGCCCCTATCCTGAAATGGTATCCGCACTTGGGACAAACCTTGAGGTTTCTCTCAACCTCCTTCTTATAAACAATCTCCTTACAACCAGAACACATAACCCAAAGGCTCTGATCAACTTTCTTGCCCCTCTTGACCCTGCTTAGAGTCTCTTTAAACCAGTTCACTCCTCAGAACCTCCAAGCCATACTCTTTTACCCACTTTTCCGTAGCATCAACAGCTCTCTGATAGTACATTAGCCTTTTCTTTCTCTTGTCTCTTACCCTTCTATCAAGGGGAGGAAGCAACCCGAAGTTTGCGTTCATAGGCTGAAAGTCCTCTATCCCTTCGTTAGAAATATACCTTAACAAAGAGCCTATCATAGTAACTTCAGGGGGAACAATAGCATCCTCTCCCTTCACAATCCTTGAAGCGTTGATCCCCGCAATAATACCTGTAGCCGCCGACTCCATGTATCCTTCAACCCCTGTAATCTGACCCGCAAAAAAGAGTCCATCATCCATTTTAGCCTGAAGGGTGGGTTTCAATACCTTAGGAGAGTTGATATAGGTGTTACGATGTATGCTCCCGTACCTTAGAAACTCAGCGTTCCTTAAAGCAGGTATCATCCTGAAAACCCTCTTTTGCTCAGGCCACTTCATCTTGGTCTGAAAGCCCACCATGTTGAACATACTTCCCTTAGCGTCCTCTCTTCTCAACTGTACTACAGCATAGGGGCGCTTTCCCGTTCTTGGATCCACAAGCCCCACAGGCTTCATAGGCCCAAAAAGGAGGGTTTCTTTTCCCCTTTTTGCCATCTCCTCAATAGGCATGCACCCTTCAAAGAACTTCGGTTCCTCAAACTCCTTAAAGGGCACACATTCCGCCATCACCAAAGCCTGATAAAAGGCCTCGTACTCCTCTTTGCTAAGGGGACAATTCAGGTAATCGCCACTTCCCTCGCCGTACCTGTCTCCCCAAAAGGCCTTGGAGTAGTCTATCGTTTCCCCATCCACAATGGGTGCAATGGCATCATAAAAGCTCAAGTTCTTGCTTCCTAAAAATTCGGCTATTGATCGTGAAAGCTTCTTGGAAGTTAATGGACCTGTAGCAATTACACACGGTCTATCGGAGGGAATCTCCTCAATCTCTTCCCTAAAAACATCTATAAAAGGATGAGACTCAACAAGTTCCGTTACCTTCTTGGCGAAAAGCT
>WGAU01000083.1 GCA_015494645.1 Aquificota bacterium | reverse complement strand
TGTGAATTTAGCCTCAAGCTCAAGTATTAAAAACAATAAAAATTGTTTGTTTTTCTTAGAACACGAACCACGCTATGTCAAGAGGTTAAATTTGTTGACTAAACAATCAGTCATATGTTAGTTAAGGCACAAACTCAGCTGGGAGGGGCTTTCAATGGAACTTCAAAAAAGAAAAGTTTTAATTTTTGTCCTCCTGAGCCTTTTTATTTGTTTAACAGCATCAGGGCTTTCCTTAGCGGTAGACAATGAAGAATGTCTTGATTGTCATGGAGATCCTGACTTTTCGGTGGAGCTGCCGGATGGCAAGACCCGTTCCCTTTACGTGGACCCTCAGAAGTTCAAGGTTTCAGTTCATGGTAGCAACGATGTGGCCTGTACAGACTGTCATACAGATTTAACTGAGCTAAATTATGATAATGAGGTGCCCCATCACACTCCAGCCGCATTTGTTAACTGTGGTGATTGTCACGATGAAGAGCAGAGTGCTTATGAAAGAAGCGTTCACGCGAATGCCAGATCGGCTGGTAAAAAAGGTGCTCCGATATGTTATAACTGTCACAACTACCATTACACCAAACATTTGGCAGCTCATACCGTAGTAGAGAGGGAAAATGAGTTTTGTTTGAGGTGCCACGATCCCTATAAATATCACAACTGGCTTCCCCAGAAAAACACTCATTTTAATTATGTAGAATGTTCCGTATGCCATGCTCCGGAAACTGGCAGGCACGTGCACCTAAGGCTATATGATCTTATGACAGAGAAGTTTCTTTCTGGACCTGAGATTCTTCAGAAGCTGGGAGTTGACTACGATACCTTCCTCAAAAAGTTTGATAAGAACGGAGATGGAAAGATTGACTATAGCGAGTTTGGAGATATTGTTGATGCCCTTAGAATGAAAAGAATAAGGGCAGTATTCTGGGGAGAGCTTGCTGTTGAGCTGGATCCCAAGCTTCATTCTGTCACAAAAGGAAAAGCTATTAAAAACTGTGAAACTTGCCATTCTATTAACTCTCCCTTTTTCAAGGACGTGAGGCTACTTTTCACAAAGCCTGATGGTTCCGTTGATTTTGTTCCTGTAACAAGAAATGTCCTTGAAAGCTTTCATGTAACCCATTTCTATGTATTGGACGCTACAAGGGTAAGAATACTTGATATAATTGGTATCCTTATAGTCTTAGGTGGAATGGCTTTTGCTGGAGGGCATATGACTCTCCGAATCCTTACAATACCTCTTAGGAGGAAGAAGAGATGAAAAGGGTATACCTTCATCCGCTGCCAGTTAGGATATGGCATTGGATACATGCAGTTTGCATAGTTTTGCTTGTGGTTTCTGGGGTGCAGATTAGGTTTGCAGACTACTTCAGAGTAGTACCTCTCAAGCAGGCCGTAAACTTTCACAACATAGTAGGGATAATTGTTTCTTTGGATTTTCTTCTGTGGTTTACTTATTATGTGTTTACAGGGAAAATAAGGACTTATTTTCCAACGGCAGAAGAGCTTTTGTACGGTGCTGTAAGGCAGATAAGATATTATGGATTTGGCATTTTTAAAGGTGAACCTAACCCATTCCATCCTACACCGGATAATAAATTCAATCCCTTGCAGAAAAGTGCTTATATGACCATAATGTTGTTTTTAGTTCCTGTGCAAATTCTCACAGGATTTCTATTGCTTAATGTGGAAAAGTATGCTGATATAATAAACTTTTTGGGAGGAATAAAGGTAGTAGACACAATTCATGTGTTACTTTTCTTCTTCTTTGCTTCATTTATAATAGCTCACTTTTACCTTGCTACGCTGGGTCATACACCTCTCGCTCACTTCAAGGCGATGATCACTGGATGGGAAGAAGAGCCGGAAGAGCATTAAAGACAGAGGATATGTCTGCAAGATACAGAATAAGTTTGAGGAAGATGGCAGGGCTACTTCAAATTTCCCGATCCAGCTTTTACCACGGGGCAAAGAGATTGATTTTGCCTTGATTCGGGGGAGTAGTACAGCGATTATTGACATGTTGGGTTGAGTTCAATATCTAAAATATTGCCTCCCTGGTTGAGGAGGGGTGGCCGAGTGGACGAAGGCGGGTGACTTGAAATCACCTGAGGGCTTAAAAGGCCCTCCGGGGGTTCGAATCCCTCCCCCTCCGCCAGAGAGGTTTGCGGGCGCTTTTGAGCGGAGAGGTGGCCGAGTGGTCGAAGGCGCTCGCCTGCTAAGCGAGTGGCCGGGTAAAACCGGCCCGCGGGTTCGAATCCCGCCCTCTCCGCCATTTTATCGATTATTTGGTAAGGCCACCTTATGATATGAGGTTTTATAAAGGGCTTGCTATAATCATGGGCTTTCTCTTCGCGGGGGAGGCGATTGAAAAGCTCTTAAAAATCCCTGTTCCAGGAAATGTTATAGGCATGCTTCTTCTCACTGGAGCTTTACTTTTGGGGTTTGTGAGGCTTGAGGATGTGGAGGAGGTGGGGACGTTTCTCATCAGAAACATGAGCATCATGTTTATCCCGCCTGGAGCTGGTATAATTGTTTACTGGGGCCTTGTTAAGACTCAGCTTGTACCCATAGCGGTGGCTCTTGTGGTGAGCTTTGCCGTGACCATCGTTTTTACGGCAAAAACTGTTGAGATATTGAGGAGGAAGAGATGAAGTCCTTTGGCTTCTTTTTCACGGTTTTGGTCTATTACATTTTGAGCAGACTCTTTGAGGAAAGTGGAAGAAAGTTTTTCCTGAACCCAGTTCTTCTGAGCATAATTGTGGTGGCCTTGTTTTTGAGGTTTTCTCACATAAGCTACCAGTTTTACATGAAAAGTGCAGGCTTCATTTTTTATCTTTTGGGACCCGCAGTGGTCTCTTTAGCTATCCCTCTTTACAAAGAAAGGAAAACCATTGTGGAGTATGCGATGGAGATTTCTGTTGGGGTTGTACTTGGAGGACTGGTTGCTGCGCTTTCTGTTATTTACATTGCCAAGTTTCTCGGTGCAACAAAAGAAGTGCTTTTAAGCCTTTCTCCTAAAAGCATAACTACAGCCATAGCCATAGGTGTAAGCGGAAAGATAGGGGGAATACCTGCTTTAACGGCGGTTTTGGTGATACTCACGGGCATTATGGGGAATGCTGTTGGTGTTGAGCTTTTGAACCTTGCAAAGGTCAGGGACAGGGTGGCGAGGGGCCTTGGAATGGGTGTTACCTCCCACGCCTTGGGAACCGCAAGGATCATCCTTGACGATGAGCTGAGTGGTGCGGTTAGTGGTCTTGCCATAGCTTTAAATGGCGTTTACACTTCCTTTATGCTTCCCTATCTTGTGAAGCTCATTTTGGGATAATGTGATGTTCAAAAGGATAAGACCCAAAAGGATAAGCGATGAGATATGCGAGCAGATAGCCCATCTGATACTTTCTGGGAAGCTAAAGCCCGGGGACAAGCTTCCGCCTGAGAGGGAGCTTGCACAAAAGTTAGGGGTAAGCAGGCCCGTATTGAGAGAGGCCATAAGCAGGCTCATAGCCAAGGGATACCTTGAGATCATACAGGGAAGCGGTACCTATGTGAGATCCTCTATAGCCGATGGGATTCTGGAGGAGTCTGCCTTTCAGGATTTTCTTAGGAAGGGAGTTGGTATTCTGCCAGAGGTGGTGGAGGTGAGGAAGATCCTTGAGACATGGGCCGCCGCTGCCGCCGCGAAAAGGGCTACATCGGAAGAGCTTGATCAGATGAGGGAGTATCTTTCTGAATTTGAGGAAGCGGCCAAGAAGGGCAGGCTTGCCCATGTGGCGGATGCCAACTTCCACCTTGCCATAGCCTATGCCAGCCACAATGTGCTTCTCATGCACCTAATGGACAGCATATACAACCTCATAGAGAAGGTTACCTACGAAGTGGGACTGAAGATATACAGGGATCCAGATGCCTACATGAAGCTATTTAACCAGCATAGGGCCATATACGACGCCGTAGCTTCAAAGGATCCCGAGCTTGCCTATGTAAGGATGATGGAGCACATGATATATGTGGAGAGGTGTATAAGGGAAGCCGTGGGTAGAGACAAGGAGCCAATAATTAGACTTTCAATTTTTTCCTCTTGACTTTAAAGGATGTGTATTGTAGCAGGTCTTTAAAGGGGGTTGTTATGATTGGAAGCTTTAAAATAAGCTTGTTTGGCATTGTAAACTGGTGGTGGCAGGCCCCTTAAGGGGGCCTGCCCCTTAGCAGGCATATAAGCCGTGGGCAGGCTCCCTGCCCACGGCTTTTTTAGTTTCAGGGCCGTGGGTCCTAAAGGGATCCACGGCCTTTTTTATTTTGGGCGGAGGTTGCCGATGGACTTTAAGCGGTTTGAGGCTTTGAGGGAAAGATACCAAGGGGTAACGGTCTTTAAGGAGATATTCTGCGATCTTGCTGTGGTTCCTATTATTCTTCGCTCTTTTTATTCTGGATCCTTCTTCCTGCTGGAAAGTGCCAATACCAGAAAGGAGTTTTCAAGATTCACTTACTTCGGCGTTCCCAAAAGGGTTGAGGTGCTTGAGGAGGATCCTTTCCGTAGGCTTTCTGGGCTTGCCACGGGATACACTCCGGTTCAAGAAATCGGGGATTTTGCGGGAGGATACGTTTTTCTTTTGGGCTACGGTGCCTCAAACTACACGGGGGTTTTGAGAAAGAGCGTGAGGGAAGGGAAGGATCTTGCAGTTGTTATGTCTGTGGATGAGTTCTTCGTTTTGGACAACTACACCCAGAAGGTTTACGGGTGTGTGGTTCAGCCGAAGAAGGACAGTGCCAAGGCGGATTACGAGGAGGCTCTTGAGAGGCTCTTTCGCCTTGAAGGTTTCTTAAAAAACTCCCTCAAAGAGTCCAACGGGAACGGCTTTAAGCATGTGGTGGAGGATGTTCGCTGGGAATTTGAGGAGGGCGAGTTTGAGGATGCGGTTTCATACGTTAAGGGGCTTATTGAGGATGGAGAAGCCATTCAGGTGGTTGTAAGCCAGAAAGTTGAGGCCTTTGGGAGGCTGAATCCTTTGAACTTTTACAGATACCTAAGAAAGCTCAATCCTTCCCCCTACATGTTCTTCCTCAAGGTGAAAGACGAGGTCTTCTGCGGGTCCTCTCCGGAGGTGCACCTGAAGGTTATGGGGGATAAAGCCCTCATGAAGCCCATAGCGGGCACATACCCTGTGGGGGAAAACCTGAACGAAATTATAGGGGCTTTGAAAAGCGACGAAAAGGAGAGGGCAGAGCATCTTATGCTCGTTGATCTTGCAAGGAACGATCTTTACACTCACTGTGAGCCTTCTTCAGTTGAGGTGCCCAAGTTTATGGAGGCTGAGGTTTACTCCCATGTGGTTCATTTGGTTTCCACCATTGTGGGAAGGCTCAAAAAGGGGATAGCCCCTGTTGAGCTTCTGAAGATGACCTTCCCTGCAGGAACCGTAAGCGGTGCCCCCAAGGTCAGGGCAATGGAGATCATTGACGAGGTGGAAAGGTCTTCCAGAGACTTTTACGCAGGGTGTGTGGGCTATTACTCCGTGAACGGAAACATGGACACCTGCATCACCATAAGGTCTGCGAAATTTGAGAAGGATAGGTGCATCTTAAGGGCTGGAGCGGGCATCGTTTACGACAGCGTTCCCGAGAGGGAAAGAAAGGAAGTAGAGAACAAGCTTAGAGCACTTCTCGTTTCCCTTGAGAAGTCTCCCACCATGGAGGTGTGATGTGATTGTGCTTGTGGACAACTACGATTCCTTTACCTACAACCTCTATGCCCTTTTCAGGCTGGCAGGTGCCGATGTGATTGTGGTGAGGGAGAACCGATCACTTCCTGAGAGCTTTTCTGGTCTGATTCTATCTCCCGGTCCCTCAAGGCCTGAGAACATGCCCGGTGCATGTAAAAAGCTGAGAAGCGTCCTTGGTAAAGTGCCCGTTTTCGGGGTGTGCTTGGGGATGCAGATAATAGCCTACGTTTTGGGCAACGAGGTTTCAAGGGCAAGAACCATCCAGCACGGCAAGGAAGACAGGATGAAGATAGTGAGGGATTCCGTGATCCTTAAAGGCATTTCCGATGGCTTCAGGGCGGTAAGATACCACTCTCTAAGCGTGAAGCTTAAAAATAACAGCCTCATTCCTGTTGCCTATTCTGAGAAGGACGGAGAGCTTATGGCATGCGAGAATCCTGAGCTTAAAGTTTTCGGCGTTCAGTTTCATCCGGAATCCATCCTTTCTGAATTTGGAGAAAAAATAGCGAAAAACTTTTTAGAGGTGTGCCATGGTGGTTAGGAGGGTTTTGAAGGGAGAGAGGCTTTCCTTTGATGATGCTGTGAAGCTTTTTGAAGATATGTTTGAGGGGAGGCTTCTTCCGGAACAGACCGCAGCCGTTCTTGCAGTTATGGCTTTCAGGGGGGAGACCCCTGAGGAGGTGGCGGCAGCCATAGTTGTTGCGGAAAAGAAAAAGGTAAAGGTGAAGCATGCCGTGGAAGGAGTTGTTGACACCTGTGGCACCGGGGGAGATGGAGCCGGCACCTTTAACATATCCACCGCAAGCGCTCTGCTTCTAAGGAGCCTTGGTGTTCCCGTTGCCAAGCACGGAAACAAGGCAGTTACAGGGGTTACCGGGTCTGCGGATATAGTGGAGGCTGTTGGGCTGAAGGTTGCCAAGGATGCAGAAGAGGCAAAAAGGGAGCTTGAGGAAAAAAGGTTTGCTTTTCTCTTTGCCCCCGGTTTTCATCCTGCCTTTGCTAATGTTGCTCATGTGAGAAGGGCTCTCGGGGTTCCCACCATCTTCAATATACTGGGTCCTCAGATAAACCCGTGCAATCCCTCTTCCCAACTGGTGGGGGTTTACTCCGTGGATAAGGCAAAAGTGGTGGCTGAGGCAAACAGGCTTTTGGGTAGGAAGAACAGGGCCTTTGTCTCGTCAACAGATGGTCTGGATGAGGTGAGTCCCAAGGCGGAAACGGTGGTGATTGAGGTAAGAAATGGCTCCGTTAAAGAATACACCTTTGATCCAAAAAAGCTTCTTGGAAGATACTTTGATGTTCCAAGGGTTTCCAGCAGGGAGCAGGCGATTAGGGTATTTGAGGAGGCCTTAAGCTACAAAAACGAGGAGGCATCTTTGTGCGTTGCCCTGAATACCGCCTTTGCCCTTTATGCTGCTGGAGTGTGCGATGTTGATGAGGGATTTAAAAAGGCGCTTTCTGCCATAAAGGATGGTGCGGTTGTTGAGGCGTTAAGGGAGCTGAGAGATGTTTCTTGAAAAAGTAAAAAATGTGAAGTTTTCAGAAGTTGAAGCTCTTGATCCTTGCGCTTTTGGGAAAAGAAAAAAGGGCAGACTTAATCCTGTTGTTAGCCTTAAAACAAAAACTGTGATAGCGGAGGTGAAGATTGCCTCTCCCTCGGCGGGAATCATAAAAAAGGTAGATCCTGTAGTCCAGGCAAAAAGGTATGAGGCAGGGGGAGCGGGAGCAGTAAGTGTGCTTGTTGATTCCAACTTCTTTAACGGAAGCTGGGAAAACTTAAAAAAAGTGGCTTCTTCGGTAAGACTTCCCGTTTTGTGCAAGGAGTTTGTGGTTTCAGAAAAACAGATAGATACGGCTTACAACTGCGGGGCAGATTTTATCCTGTTTATATGTGGTCTTTTAGAGAAAGAACGGCTGCAAGAGCTGATTCATTACGCCAAGTCCCTGGGACTTTACACACTTGTTGAGGTATTTGAGGAGTCTCAACTTGAGGTTGCCCTATCTTTAGATGGGGTGGACATGGTGGGGGTAAACAGCAGAAATCTCAACGACTTGAGCGTTGACCTCAAGAGAGCTGAGAGAATGTTAAAGGCGATCCCTGAAGACAGATTTAAGGTTGCGGAAAGCGGGATAAAGTCCCTTGAGGATGTGAAGTTTTTGCTTTCCGCAGGTGCGGATGCCTTCCTTATAGGTGAGCTTCTCATGCGCTCGGAGAACCCGGAGAAACTTATAGGAGAGATCAACCGTGTTTGTTAAGGTATGCGGAATAAGAAGTATTGAGGATGCCCTTTTTTGTGCAGACTGCGGGGTGGGCGCTATCGGGTTTGTGTTCTATCCCGAAAGTCCCAGATTTGTTGATGTGAGAACTGCCGAAGAAATAGCTGAAAAAGTGGCGGATAAACTTCTACTCGTTGCTGTTTCAAAGAGGGTTGAAGAGATACCCAGAGCTGCCCTGGATTTTTGCCAACTTGTGCAGATCTATCATCACAGCGATTCTGTAAAAGACAGGCTCATTCTCGGAGTAAGTGGTCCATGTAAAGCTCACGCTAAGTATTACCTGATAGACTCAAGCCACGGAAGGGGCCTATTCACAGAGTATCCGGAGGATTTATATGGTCTTCCAAGGGATAGAGTGATACTAAGCGGCGGACTTACTCCAGATAATGTTTCCTGTGTGATTGAAAAGTATAAGCCCTTTGGGGTGGATGTTTCTTCTGGAGTGGAGGAGGCTCCGGGGGTAAAAAGCAAGGAGCTTATCAAGCTTTTTGTGGAAAGAGCAAAGGGGGAAGAGTTATGAAGGGCTTTTACGGAAAGTACGGAGGAAGGTTCATTCCGGAAACCCTCATACCCGCAGTTGAGGAGCTGGAGGAGGCCTTTGAGGCGTTTAAAAAAGACGAATATGCCCAAAAAGAGCTTGACGAGCTTTTAGAGAGCTATGCGGGAAGGCCCACTCCCATAACCTACGCCAAGAGGATGTCGGAGGCTTACGGCTTTGAACTTTACCTAAAAAGAGAGGATCTTCTGCACACAGGTGCTCACAAGATAAACAACACCTTGGGGCAGGCGATGCTCACCAAGTTCATGGGCAAAAAGCGTATCATTGCCGAAACGGGGGCGGGGCAGCATGGGGTTGCCACCGCCACCGCGGCAGCCCTTTTAGGACTTGAGTGTGTCATATACATGGGGGCGGTGGATGTAGAAAGGCAGGCTCCCAATGTGAAGCGTATGAAGCTATTGGGGGCTGAGGTAAGAATCGTTGACGAGGGAAGCAGAACTTTAAAAGACGCAATAAATGCAGCCCTCAAGGACTGGGTTACCAATGTGAAAACCACCCACTATCTTATAGGCTCCGTTGTGGGTCCCCATCCCTTTCCCGAGGTAGTGGCTTACTTCCAGTCTGTTATAGGTAGGGAGGCGAGGGAGTATTTTGAGGAAAGAGGCTTTTATCCCGATGCGGTGGTTGCCTGCGTTGGAGGGGGAAGCAACGCCATAGGGATATTCAGGGGATTTGTAGATTTGGATGTTGAGCTAATCGGTGTTGAGGCAGGGGGCACGGGAGACGATCCAGGTGAGCATGCGAGGACCTTGGGGCTCGGAAAGCCCGGCATCCTTCACGGTGCTTTCAGCTATCTTCTTTACGACGAAAACGGACAGGTCCTTCCCGTTCATTCGGTGTCTGCGGGGCTGGACTATCCGGGGGTGGGTCCAGAACATGCTTACCTAAAGGATACGGGAAGGGTTGAATACACCTATTGCCGAGACGAGGATGCCCTCTCTGCTTTCATGGAGCTTTCGCGTCTTGAGGGCATCATACCGGCTTTGGAAAGTTCCCACGCTCTTGGATTTTTGCTGAAAAACAGGGAACGCTTTGAGGGTAAAAAGGTGCTTGTTAACCTTTCGGGGAGGGGAGACAAGGATCTCGGTATAGTGCTTGGAGGTGAGTTGTGAAGGGGCTTTACCTTGTTGCAGGGTATCCGGATTTTGAAACATTTTCCCACGCGGTTGAGATAGCAGAAGCCTCAGGCTTTGACTTTATAGAGGTGGGGATTCCTTTTAGCGATCCCGTGGCGGATGGTCCGTTTCTCACTAAGGCAGCCCAAGAAGCCATAAAAAACGGGGTAAGCTTTGAAAGGGCGCTTGAATGGTTGAGATCCTATAAAGGCTCTTTGAAGCTTTACGTCATGACATACGCCAATGTGCTTTGGGCTGTGGGCCTTGGAAGGGCATCAAGGGAGCTTGAAGAGGCGGGGGTTGAAGGTGTTATAGTTGCGGATCTTCCCAACTCCGAGCACAGTTTTTTCAAAAGCAATGGTTTTTTACTGCCTTTGATCTCCTTTGCCACACCTGAAAGCAGAGAAAGCGATATGGAGATGCTAAAAGAAATAAATGAAGGCTTTATATATTTTGTCTCCGTCAGAGGAACCACAGGGGGTAGGTTCAATCCTGATGAGGAAACCAAGGAAAAGATTTTTTATCTCAAAAATCACTGTAAGGTTCCCGTTGTTTTGGGCTTTGGCATATCTACCAAGGAGGATGCTGAACAAGCCTTACAACTTGCCCACGGCTTTGTTATCGGCACTGAGGCGGTGAAGAGGCTCTCTTCAGGGATTAAAGATTTTGAAAGTTGGTGTTTTGAAGTAGGAAAGGTATAATAAACACACGAAGCAGAGTTTTACACAAAGGAGGAGGCGGAGCGTGCCATCTGCTGTGCGGAGGAAATACTACGGTTCTGTTACGCTACTCTATTTGGACAAACAAGAAGTTGGAAAGGCTATACAGAAGTTTGTTGATGAGCTCTCAAAAGGAGAAGAGGTATTGGAAGTTATTCCTTTTGGTTCTTGGGCAAGGGGAGAGACTAAAGTTGGAAGTGATGAGGATTTCCTGATCGTTTTTAGAGAAAGTTCACTGCCTTTCTTAGACAGGGTTCCCGAGTACGTGCCTGTTGATTTTCCGCTGGATGTGTTTCCCTACACCGTTGATGAAATAAGAAGTGGCCATCCCTTGGCAGAGAGGGCTTATAAAGAAGGCAGAGTTATTTTTAGAAGAGTTGACTTGTGCGAAGGCAGCGTTTAACTTGCGGGTAAAAATAAGGTAGATTTGGAGGTTGGGCTATGGATGTGAAGTTGGCAAAAAGGGTTAGCTTGATCAAACCTTCTCCCACCCTTTCTATAACTGCTAAGGCCAAAGCGATGAAGGCTGAGGGTGTTGATGTGGTTGGTTTTGGAGCAGGGGAGCCTGATTTTGATACTCCTGACAACATAAAAGAGGCGGCCATAGAAGCCATAAAAGAAGGCTTCACCAAGTATACGGCAGTTCCGGGAATAGACGAGCTTAAGGATGCGATAATTGAAAAATGCGAAAAAGAGCAGGGTTTGAGGTACGACAGGAGCGAGGTGATAGTTTCATGTGGAGCCAAGCACACCTTGTATAATATAGCCATGGCCCTCTTTGATGAGGGGGATGAGGTGGTGATCCCCGCTCCTTATTGGGTAACTTATCCTGATCAGGCGGTACTTGCAGGTGCCAAGCCTGTGTTCATATACACCAAGGAGGAGAACGAGTTTAAGGTTCAGCCTGAAGAGCTGGAAGAGGTTATCAACGAGAAAACAAAGGCGGTGGTTCTGAACTATCCTTCTAACCCTACTGGGGCCACCTACACCAAAGAGGAGCTGGAAAAGCTTGCAGAAGTTATTCTAAAAAAGAATCCCAATGTTTGGATCATATCCGATGAAGTTTACGAGAAAATCATTTACGATGGTAGAAAGCATGTTTCCATAGCTGCTGTTGATCCCGAGGTGAAGGAAAGAACCCTTTTGGTTAATGCCGTATCCAAGACCTATTCCATGACAGGCTGGCGTATAGGATGGGTTTGCGGAAACAAAGAGATTGTTGCTGCCATGAGCAAGTTGCAGAGCCAGTCAACTTCCAATCCCACATCTATTGCTCAGAAGGCTGCTGTTGAGGCTCTAAGGGGTCCTCAGGATAAGGTTTTGGAAATGGTAAAGGCCTTTGAAGAAAGGAGAAACTATATAGTTAACAGGCTCAACTCAATTCCTGGGGTAAAGTGTTTCAAGCCCCATGGAGCCTTCTATGTGTTTCCCAACTTTTCTGGTGTTTACGGAAAGAGCTACAACGGTAAGATCATAAACAACTCCATGGATTTTGCGGCTTATTTGCTTGAGGAGTGTAAAGTAGCGATTGTTCCTGGTGTGGCCTTTGGAGATGACAACTGTGCCAGACTTTCCTACGCCACATCTATGGAGAACATAAAGAAGGGGCTGGATAGGATAGAGGAAGCCATTAGAAATCTGAAGTAAAGCCTTTTAGGGAGGCATCATGGATAAGATTTTTATACTGGATACAACTTTAAGGGATGGTGTGCAGTCTCCGTTGGTTTCCTTTACCGAAAAAGAAAAGCTGGAGTTTGCTAAGGTTTTGGTGGATCTTGGCGTTGATGTTATAGACTGCGGTTATCCTGCGCTTAGCAGAGAGGAAGAGCAGGCGGTGAAGCTGCTCTTGGAGCAGATAGATGGTCCGGTCTTGTCGGTTCTTGCAAAGCCTAAGCTGGAGGAAGTGGAGAAGGCTGTTGGTTTGTTGAGGGGAAAGAGGGGTAGGGTTCACATCCCTATTCCTACTTCAGAAATCAGGCTGGCTTTCCTTTCCGGTATGGATAGGGAACAGCAGCTAAAAACAGCTATAGAGAGTGCGAAATTTGTTAAAGATTCGGAGCTTGAGGTTGAAATTACCTTGGAGGATGCCTTCAGGGCGGAAAAGGCTTACCTTGAGGAAGTTATTTCCAAGCTTCCTCTGGATTGTGTTGATGTGGTGAACATTTCCGATACCGTTGGTATAGCTACTCCCGGCATGGTAACTGATCTTGTTTCGTTTGTGGTTGATAAGGTGAAGGGGAGAGCTTTGGTCAGTATCCACTGCCATGACGATTTGGGGATGGCCACTGCCAATAGTTTTGCTGCTCTTGAGGCAGGGGCAAGGCAGGTTCATGTGACCATAGCAGGGGTTGGAACAAGGGCGGGAAATGCCTCTTTAGAAGAGGTGGTGGTGGCTCTGAAACTTCATGGGGAAAGGCTTGGCCTTACTTGCGATGTTGACTCCACAAGGCTTTACAGAACTGCAAGGATGTTTTCAAAAATGACAGGTTATGTAATTCCCCCCCATAAAGCGGTGGTGGGTGATGCGGTCTTTGCCCATAAGGTGGAGTACATGAGACTTGCTGTGGTGAGGGAGCCTAAAACCTATGAAATCATATCTCCCGAAGAGGTTGGTTACCCCAAGAAGAGAATAGTCCTTTCAAAGCGTTCCGGGATTTACATGTTCAGAAAGAAGGTGGAGGAGTTGGGATATAGCCTGGACGAGGAAAGGCTAAATGAGGCTTTCAAGAGGTTTAAGGAGCTTGCCGAGAGAAAGTCTGAGGTTTACGACAACGACATAATAGCCATAGTGGAAGATGTGGTGCTTGCTTATCGCAAGAAGATTAAACTTTTGGCTTACTCAATAAAGACAGGTTCCGAGGAGGACCCAGAGGCTGAGGTGGTGCTTCTTATAGATGGTCAGAAAGTTAGGGCTTCTTCAAAAGGGGATGGTCCCGTGGATGCGGCCTTCAAGGCTGTTGATGAAGCTACGGGCCTTTCGGGAAGGCTTATAGATTATAGGGTGAATGCAGTTACTTCCGGAAAAGATGCCTTGGGAGAGGTCTTCCTTAAGGTTCTGTTTAAGGGGAAGGAGTTTTCTGGTAGAGCGGTAAATACAGATATTCTCCAGGCCAGCATAGAAGCTTATATAAGCGCTGCCAACAAGGCTCTGTAGAAAAATCTTTTATTTTAGGAGCGGAAAAGATGGGTATGACCATTGCAGAGAAGATACTTGCGGCTAAAGCAGGTGTTTCTTCGGTAAAGCCGGGTGAGCTTATTATGGCAAAGATAGACATTGCATTGGCAAATGACATAACCGCTCCCCTTGCCATCAAAGCCTTTGAGGAGGTGGGAGCGAAGGAAGTTTTTGATCCCGAAAGGATAGCGCTTGTCCCCGATCACTTTACCCCCAACAAAGATATAAAGGCTGCCCAGCAGGCGAAAATGGTGAGGGAGTTTGCCTACAGGCATAGTATTAAGTGGTATTTTGAGGTTGGAAGGGTGGGTATAGAGCATGCCCTTTTGCCGGAGCAGGGAATAGTAGTTCCCGGTGATTTGGTAATTGGAGCCGATTCCCATACATGCACCTATGGTGCCCTTGGTGCCTTTGCCACTGGGGTTGGATCCACTGATCTTGGCTGTGCCATTGCAACGGGAGAGGTCTGGCTGAAGGTGCCTCCCACGATAAAGTTTGTGGTGAAGGGCAAAAAACAGAAGTATGTTACCGGCAAGGACATAATTCTTCACATAATTGGGACCATCGGGGTGGACGGAGCAAGGTATAAAGCCATGGAGTTTGCCGGTGAAGTTATAAGAGAACTTCCCATGGATGAGCGTTTCACCGTCTGTAATATGGCTATAGAAGCAGGAGGGAAAACGGGAATCATTGAACCTGACGATATTACCAAGGAGTATGTTAAGGACAGGGCAAAAAGAGAACCCGTGTTTTACACATCTGATGAGGACGCCCAATATGAGAAGGTTTATGAAATGGACATAACCGATTTGGAGCCTGTTGTGGCTCTTCCCCATCTTCCTGAGAATGTAAAACCTGTCAGAGAAGTAAATGACATAGAGATAGATCAGGTGGTTATAGGTTCCTGCACCAACGGAAGGATAACCGATTTGAGGCAGGCTGCAGAGATTCTTAAAGGGAAAAAGGTGCATCCAAGGGTGAGGCTTATAGTTATTCCGGCAACCCAGGAGATATGGAAGCAGGCGATGGAAGAGGGGTTGTTTGAGATCTTTCTTGAGGCGGGAGCAGCTATATCCTGTCCAACGTGCGGTCCCTGCCTTGGAGGACACATGGGAATACTTGCCGAGGGCGAGAGAGCGGTTGCCACAACTAACAGGAACTTTGTGGGGCGCATGGGGCATCCCAAGAGCGAAGTTTACCTCGCAAGTCCCTACGTGGCGGCGGCAAGTGCTGTGCTTGGCAGAATTGCCCATCCGGATGAGGTGTAAAAAGCTTATAGCTGGAGGATGAGATGCAGATAAAAGGTAAAGTGTGGAAGTTTGGGGATCACATAGACACTGACGTTATTATTCCTGCCCGCTATCTTAACACCTCGGATCCTTACGAGCTTGCTCAACACTGTATGGAGGATGCGGACCCGGAGTTTGCAAAGAAGGTGAGAAAAGGGGATATTATCGTTGCTGGAGAAAACTTTGGCTGTGGAAGTTCAAGGGAGCATGCTCCTATAGCCATAAAATACGCTGGTGTTTCCTGTGTGGTTGCCAAAAGCTTTGCCAGGATCTTTTACAGAAACGCCATAAACACCGGATTGCCCATAATTGAGGCGCCAGATGCGGTGGAAAGAATTGAGGAGGGAAATGAGCTGGAGATTTTCCTTGAAAAGGGCATTATAAGGAATTTGACAAAAAAGGAAGAGTATTCCTTTGAACCGTTGCCTGAATTCATGATGAAACTTCTCACTTCTGGGGGACTTATTCCCTTTGTGAGAAAGAGACTTCAGCAGAAGGGGGCTTGATGATGACATTAAAGGTGGCGGTTCTTCCGGGAGACGGTATAGGTCCGGAGGTTATGGAGGAGGCTTTAAAGGTTCTTGATAGGGTTTCTGCGAAGTTCAATGTGGAGTTTGAATACAGGGAGGCGCTGATTGGTGGATCAGCAATAGATGCCAAGGGAAATGCCTTTCCGGATGAGACCAAAGAGGTGTGCGACTGGGCGGATGCCATACTATTTGGTGCAGTGGGTGGTCCCAAGTGGGAAAGTCTTCCTCCCGAAAAGCAGCCCGAACGTGCGGCTCTTCTTCCCATAAGGAAGAGGTACGAGCTTTTTGCAAACTTAAGGCCTGCCATTGTGTTTCCTGCCCTCATAGAGTCTTCTCCATTAAAGAGTGAGGTGCTTGGGGATAAGGGGTTTGACATACTCGTGGTGAGGGAGCTCACCGGAGGTATATACTTTGGACAGCCAAAGGGCATATTTGAAGAGAACGGGCAAAAGAAAGGGGTAGATACCCTTGTTTACTACGACTGGGAGATAAGAAGGATTGCCAAAGTTGCCTTTGATGCAGCCATGAAGAGAGACAAAAGGTTAGCTTCCATAGACAAGGCGAATGTGCTCACCTCCATGGTCCTGTGGCGTCAGGTGGTTGAAGAGGTTGCAAAGGACTATCCAGAGGTAGAGTTAAGACATCTTTATGTGGATAACGCTTCCATGCAGCTCATAAGGGATCCGCATCAGTTTGATGTTATCCTTGCCGGCAACATGTTTGGAGACATTCTTTCAGATGAGGCTGCCATGCTTACCGGTTCCATAGGCATGCTTCCGTCTGCGAGTCTCGGAGAAAGTAAAGGCTTATATGAACCTGTTCATGGCTCTGCCCCAGACATTGCAGGCAAAGGCATAGCCAATCCATGCGCTATGATTTTGTCTGTTGCTATGATGCTGAAGTACTCTTTCAATCTGAAGGATGCGGCGGAAGCGGTTGAAAGCGCCGTTTCTCAGGTGTTGGATGAAGGCTTGAGGACGGCAGATCTTTACAGGGGTAAAAAGGGAGAGAGAAAAGTAACCACCAAAGAGATGGGGGATGCAATAGCGGAGAGGATATGAATAAGGAGTTGAAGAAGCGCTGGATCACAGCTTTAATTGCCATTGCCGTTGTTGCTTATGCGCTGTTTTCTTCAACTTTGGTTTATCTCTTTGCGGTGATTGCTTTTATTGGGGTGGTTGGGGTTTGGGAAGCAGGGAAACTTTTTGGATGTTCAGTGGATGATGTTGTAGTTTGTGTGGTGTCTGTTCTTCTGTGTTATACTGCCGGAGCTTCGTCCAATATACCCCTCGTTGTTTTTTCTCTGTTCCTTCCGGTGATATATCAAGGACTTTCCCTTTTTTCCCAGAAAGATCCCAATTTGGAGGCTCCTTTAGCGGCTTTGTACTTGGGTATGCCTCTGTCCCTTGCCCTCTATCTTAAAGCAAAAGGGGGAGAGTGGTTTCTTGTGGCGGTGGCGGCTTGTGTTTGGGCGGGGGATGCGGCTGCCTATTTTGCAGGAAAGAGATTTGGAAGAACTAAGCTTCACTACATTAGCCCCAAGAAGACTGTTGAAGGGGCTATTGCTGGACTTGTCGTGGGATCTA
>WGAU01000082.1 GCA_015494645.1 Aquificota bacterium | reverse complement strand
CACGAGCAGTTTGAAACACTGGTGGAATGGTTCAAGAAAAACCTTTAGCAGTCATACTGGCCGCCGGCTTAGGAACAAGAATGGGATCGGGGGTATGCAAACCCTTGGTCCCCCTTTTTAACATGCCCATAGTAGAACATTCCATTAGAGCATTGATAGCAAGAGGGTTTGACATCTTAGTGATCTACCACAACCCAAAGGTAAAAGAGTATCTACAACAGCATTTCCCAAAGATCAGCTTTGTGAAAAACCCCAATCCCGAAAGGGAAAACGGATACAGCCTATACATTGCCAAGGATCATGTAAAAGGCAACTTCCTGCTACTCATGTCCGATCACTACTACACCGAAAATTTCTTTGAAGAAGCTTGCAAAAGCTACCTTCAAAACATCGCCTTTGTGAGCACATTCTGCCACGATCCGGAAGAGGCCACAAAGATTAAGGTTCAGGACGATAATGTAGTTTCCATAGGTAAAGACATCAAAGACTACAACTTCTTTGATACTGGCATGTTTTACTGCACACAAGAGGTGTTCAAACACGCCGAAAAACTTGTAGCCGAGAAAGACAAAATCAAGTTAGCAGAAATCTTTGAAAGCGTAGCTCGAGAGGGGAAATTAAGGGCAAAAGTGATAAATGCAAAGTGGATAGATATAGACACACAGGAAGAACTGAAAATAGCGGAAGAGATCTTGAAAGAACAAATCGTTAAAAACGAAGATGGAATAATCTCAAGGCGCATAAATAGGAAGATTTCCCTTGAGATAAGCAGGCACCTGATAAGGTACGATTTCATTACTCCAAACAAACTGACTGCCGTCTCAACCTTACTGGGCTTCATAACTGCCTTGTTGTTTTACCATGGACATTATTTCCTCGCAGGACTCATGGCACAGTTTACCTCTATCTTTGATGGCTGCGATGGAGAAATTGCAAGGATAAAGCACCAGAAAAGCAAACTTGGCTCTGTTCTTGATTCAGTAAGCGATAGATACGCAGACATAGCCATTTACTTAGGCATGGCTTTATCCCTTCCTCCCACCCTTTTAAGGACATTTGCTCTTTTTTTAGCCTGCACCGGAAGCATAATCTTCAGCTATACTTGGCATCTAACAAGAGTGAGAGTAAAAGAAGGTGGTAGGGACATGAGATTGTTCTTAACCACGGTGGGAGGATTATTGGCTTCTATTCACCCCAGCTTCATAACTGCCACGATGCTCTCTGTAGGGCTATTATCTCACATTTGCGCTCTGCTTGCCCTTTACAGATTCTACACGAAATCGTAAGGATCCACATCCTTAAAGATCCTAACGCTTCCGATAGACTGAGGCACCTGAGACGCAATCTTCAACAAACGCTTTCTATCACTACTTTTAAGGACAAGGTGCCACCTATACTTGTTTTTCAACTTTCTCAGGCCACACGGAGCCGGTCCCAACAGCTCTACACCGTTAAGCTCAAGGCCATTGGCAACTTCAAAAGCAACCTTTTTAGCTCTATCCTCTTTAGAAGCCACAAACATAACCCTTATAAGATGAGAGAAAGGAGGGAAAGCAAGCTCTCTTCTTATAGAGATTTCCCTATCAAAGAAAAACCTGTAATCACCCTTTGCTCCCGCCACCACTGCATAGTGATCCTTGTCATAGGCCTGCACAATCACAAGGCCTCTTTCCCCTTCCCTTCCTGCCCTACCTGCCATCTGACATATGAGCTGAAAGGTCCTCTCTGCTGCTCGGAAGTCTGGTATATTCAACCCCATATCTGCCCCTACTATGGCCGCAAGCCCAACCCTCGGGAAGTGGTGCCCCTTGGAAAGCATCTGGGTACCAACAAGTATGTCTATCTCTCCCGCCTCCATAGCCTCAAGGATCCTCCATCTGCCGTACTTAGTAGAAACCACATCCCTGTCCATGCGCCATACCTTGGCATTGGGAAACAACTTAGACAGCTCCTCGTGAACCTTCTGAACCCCAAAGCCGTGCATCACCAAGGAATCCCTTTTGCAGCAAGGACACTTAGAAAAAGCCTCCACCCTATATCCACACCAGTGGCATATATATACGAAACTTCCCCCCTCCTTGTGAGGAGTAAGATGCACATCACAGTTGGGGCATTTTACAGAGGCACCACAACCATCGCACAGAACCACCTTAGAATAGCCCTTCCTGTTAACCAAAATCATAGCCGACCTTTTCCTACTCAGGATTTCTTCAAGAGCATTGAGAAGCCTCAGAGAAAAAATCCCCCTCTCCTCCCTCATGTCCACAATCTCAACCTTGGGCAGCATTCCCCTAACTCTCCTTCTCAAAACAAGCAGCTTGTACCTGCCAGAAAGGGCGTTTGAATAACTTTCTACCGACGGAGTGGCAGAACCAAGCACCACAGGACAACCTTCAAGCTTAGCCCTTACCACCGCAAGATCTCTGGCATTATAACGGGGAGACTCCTGCTGTTTGTACGAGGCGTCGTGCTCCTCATCCACCACAATAAGCCCACAATCCTCAATGGGAGCAAACACCGCAGAACGGGTGCCAACCACCACTTTACGCTTACCCTCCCTAATCTCTTTCCACTGCCTTGCCCTCTCCGCATCACTAAGTCCGCTGTGGAGAACCGCAAGTTTATCTCCAAAAAGGGAAGCGAATCTCTTAACATAATGTGGAGTAAGGGCTATCTCCGGCACCAAGATAAGAACCCCTCTACCGGCACCAACAACCCTCTGGGCTAAGCGCTTGTAAACCTCTGTCTTCCCACTACCCGTCACCCCATGAAGAAGATACCTTGAAAACCTCCCAAGCCCTGACTCAACCTCATCCAAAACCTCTACTTGCTCTTTGTTAAGAACTATTTTCTCTTCAACAGGGGAAAACTCCCATCCAACCTCCCTCTCAATCACCTCCACCACACCCTTTTTCACAAGGGCTAAAGCCACAGACCTACTTATTCCCCACACCCTTTCCAGTTCCGAAAGGGCTATCTCCTCTCTCTCCAACAAAAGAGACACAAGTTCCCTTTGCCTTTTGCTCAGGCCATTCACTTCGTGGACCTTAAGTCTCACAAACTTTGCCCCTTTCCTTTCCCCCGGAAGTTTCCCTTCCCTCACCAGAAAGGGCAGAGCCGCAGCCCACATTACCCCAAGAGGCTCAAGATAGTAAGAAGATGCCCAATTTATAAGATCACAAACAGTCTTCGGAACCAAAGGAGCATCATCCAATGGAACTGCCCGCTTTACTTCGTAATTCCCATCCAGAGTTGCCCGTTCATCCACCACGACTCCTATGCGGTCTTTCCCCCTCAACGGTGCACTTACCCTTACCCCAAGCTCAACCTCTTCGGGTACCTCGTACACGAGAGGTTCAGGATGGGCCAAAAAGAACACAACCTTAACAAGGGGCATTACTTCAAAGGACCTACAGTGGCAAGGTATATAACCGTCTCAACCTGACCATCAACGCCTATGATCTTGTTAACCTCGTCATCGTAAAAGGCCCCTATAGCACAACACCCAAAACCCAAAGCACAAGAGGCAAGGTAAAGATTCTGGCAAATATGGGCAGCATCTAAAAAGATATAACGAAATGCCCTCTCCCCGTATTTGATCCTACACCTATCCACTACAGCCGTCCATATAAAAGCTACAGAACAAGTAGCGAGCATCCCCTGACCCAAACAGGCCTGAGCTAAAGCGTAAGAAAAATCCCCCCCTTCAAGCAACTCCAAACAGGCTTTCAAGGGATGATAGTGGTATATACCCTTTGAAAGATCCCTTACATTTCTTACCCACAGATAAGTCTCAATGGGATAAAGGGCACCCGCAGAGGGAGATGCCCTCAGAGCAAAACCTCCCACCCTGCCGGTAATCCCCTGAGTAGCCCAAAGAAGCTGGGATAATTCCTCAAGTTTCATGGAACTTTGAGAATACCTCCTAACCGATCTTCTTTGTTTTATTACATCCCACAAAGGAGTCCCACCTGTAGTTTCAGGATCGGGCAGAAAGAATACTGGTACTCCCGAATATTCCTTGTACTCTTCAGGTACTTTAAGTACCCTGGTTGCTGGCAACTCACCATTCCTTTCATACTTCGTCTCCTGAAGAAACCTCTCCCCTACAGGAAGCATTTTCTCGCCTCCTTCAACTTTTGAGATTAAATAACACATAACATGGGCTTTAAAAATAGACTTTTCTTTTGGCAGATAATCAGGTATTTTTCAAACGAGATTATCATCAAGGAGGTGGGGGTATGGTTAGGTTTTTTGAGGTGGGGTATAAGTATCAGCTTAACATCTGCAACCTGTTAGACAGAACTTTATCCTGGTCCCCCAATCAGGAGATAGTTTACAGGGACAGGTTCAGATACACCTACAAAGACTTCTACGAAAGGGTAAAAAAACTTGCCAATCTCTATAAAAGGCTTGGTGTAAAGGAAGGAGACGTAGTTGCCGTAATGGATTGGGACAGCCACAGGTACTTAGAACATTACTATGCCGTTCCCATGATGGGCGCTATCCTCCACACAGTAAACATAAGACTATCTCCAGAACAGATGCTTTATACCATAAACGACGCAGAAGATAAGGTGCTTGTAGTGCATAAGGACTTCTTGCCCCTCCTTAAAGCCATCCAAGGAAAGATGGACACGGTCAAACATGTGATCATAATTTCCGAAGGTGAAGAGATAGATACCTCCGGCATAGAAAACCTCGCTGGAGAATACGAAGAGTTGCTTTCCCAAGAATCTCCCGACTTTGAATTCAACGAAGATCTAAGCGAGAACACCATAGCAACACTGTTCTACACCACTGGAACCACCGGGCTTCCCAAAGGAGTTTACTTCTCCCACAGACAGTTGGTCCTTCACACACTATGCCTTGCCCTGTCTGCAAGTGCCTTCCACCAGCCTTTTTCCTTCACCTATACCGATGTATACATGCCTCTCACCCCTATGTTCCACGTCCATGCTTGGGGAGTACCCTATGTCGCTACTCTCTTAGGAGTTAAGCAGGTATACCCCGGAAGGTATGAGCCTGAACTTCTTGTAAAACTATTTCTTACCGAAAAGGTAACCTTCTCCCACTGCGTTCCTACCATTCTTCATATGATACTTTCCAATCCCAAGGCCAAAGAGATAGACTTCTCCGGATGGAAGATCATAATAGGCGGATCGGCCCTTCCCAAGGGACTATGCAAGGCCGCATGGGAACGCGGAATAAAGGTTACTTCAGGATACGGCATGTCCGAAACCTGCCCTGTTCTCACCTTAGCTCAGTTAAAACCCCACATGTTTGATTGGGATCACGAGAAAAAGATTGATGTATACACAAAAACAGGTTTCCCCATTCCGCTTGTGAAACTAAAGATTGTAGATATGGACATGAACGAACTGCCACCTGGTAAGCAGAATCAAGGAGAAATCGTGGTTAGAACACCGTGGCTCACCATGGGTTACCATAAATCCGAAGAGAAATCCAAGGAACTGTGGAGAGGAGGCTGGCTGCATACACAAGATGTGGCTTACAAAGACGAGGAGGGATACATCAAGATCACCGACAGGCTTAAAGATGTTATAAAGACAGGCGGCGAGTGGGTATCCTCTTTAGAGCTTGAAAGCCTTATATCTCAGCATCCTGCCGTTTCTGAGGTAGCCGTGGTAGGCGTGCCCCACGAGAAATGGGGTGAGAGGCCCGTGGCACACGTAGTGCTCAAGCCAGAGCACAAAGGGAAAACCACAGAAGAAGAGCTGAAAGAGTTCATGATGAAGTTTGTGGAAACCGGCACCATAGAAAAATGGGCCGTTCCCGATAGATTTGTGTTTGTTGATGAGCTACCAAAAACCAGCGTGGGCAAGATTGACAAAAAAGCCATAAGGGCGCAGTACCAGCTGTGACGAGCGGAAAAGCTATCGTACTTCCCATAAGGTACCCAAGGGAACTACTAAGGGCTTTTGGCTTTGAACCTGTAGAGATATGGGGCCCTCCCAAGGTGGAGGGCACCTTGGGAGGGTCTCATCTACAGCCTTACATATGCTCCGTGGTCAAGAACGCTCTCTCTTTCCTATTAGAGGATGGACTTGACGATGCAGAAATCATTTTGGTTCCCCATTGCTGCGATTCCCTACAGGGGTTGGGAAGTCTGCTGTTAGATTTCATTAAGCCCAAACAGAAAGTGCTCACCTTCTATCCTCCCAGGAACAAAACAGAAGCTGCGAAAAACTTTCTCATAGCGGAGATTGAAAGGCTATGGAAGGAGCTTGAAGAGATAACAGGAAAAAGCCCATCCCAACAGGACTTGATGAGGTGCATCCTGGAAGAAGAGATGGCAGACAGGCTCACAAGAGAGCTGTATATGAACCGAGAACGCATAGGACTCTCCAGCCGGGAATTCATAGAGCTCCTCAGAAAAAGAGAATACCTCCATCCCAAGGAATTCGCCAAAGAAGTTCAGGACAAACTAAAGATTACTAAGGAAAAGGAGGAAAAGGTCCGTCTTATCCTTAGCGGAGTTCTACCTGAACCCATGGAAGTCCTTGATGAAATTGATGCAGCAGGTGGAATGATAGTTACCGACGACACATCTTGTCTGAGGAGAAGGCTTTTACAACCCGGAACCAGCAACAGGCCCTTCGAAAGAATGGCTGAAAGACTGCTCTCTGCACCACCAGACCCCGTTTTGGGATGCTCCCTTGAAGAAAGAATTGCCTTTCTTGAAAAGCTGATTGAGGAAAGCAACGCTGTAGGAGTTATTTTCTACAACGTTAAATTCTGCGAAGGAGAGGACTTTTACTACCCACAGGTGGCCCAATGGCTGAAAAGTCGTGGGATAAAAACCCTTAAAATAGAGGCTGACATATCCCCTCCCCTTCCCAAACAGGTCTCCCAAAGGATACGAGCCTTTATTGAATCCCTCGGAGGAAGGGCGTGAGATCGCTTATTAAGAAACTTAAACTCAACACCCTCAAAACGGCAGTAACCTTTAAAAGCTGTTGGAACTACCTATTTTTTGACATCCCTAAAAGCTGGAGAACCGATATCCTCGCACCTCCTCTACGCATTGGAGTTAAGACCAAAGAACTAATAACCAAACACTACCTTGAAGGAATGTACGCCAACGGAATTAAGCCAGTAGCATGGGTAACATCCGGAGCGCCTGTGGAGTTTTTGAAAGCCCTGGGATTTTACACCTTGTACCCGGAAAACCACGGGGCACTATGCGGAGCGAGGAAGGTAGCCCTTGAGCTGTGTCAGGAAGCGGAAAAAAACGGTTACTGCATAGACATTTGCTCCTACGCAAGAACAGACATAGGCTCGGCGCTCTCAGGAAAAACCCCAGTGGGCAGATTACCCAAGCCCGATCTGTTGGTATGCTGCACCAACATATGCCAAACGGTCCTATACTGGTATCAGGTGCTCGCCCACCATTTCAAAGCTCCCCTTGTCATAATAGACACGCCTTTCATATACACCGAAGCCTCATTACCCGATGTGGAGTACGTTCAAAAGCAGATAGAAACGGCCATTGAAACGGCAGAAAGGATAGCCAAAAGAAAACTGAAATTTGAAAAACTCAAGGAAGTCATGAGACTAAGCAAAATAGCCACCGAACTGTGGCTGGAAGTGATAAACACCGGCAAAAACATTCCCTCCCCCATATCCGCCTTTGACCAATTCATACACATGGCTCCTATAGTGGAGCTTAGGGGAGAACCACAGACGGTAGATTTCTACGCCCAGATGCTTAAAGAGCTTAGAAAACGTGTAAAAAAGGGCATTGGAGCGGTTATTAAAGAGAAGAAAAGGGTACTGTGGGACAACCTCCCTATATGGTACAGTCTGAAGCTCCTATCGGAAACCCTTGCAGAAAACGGAATATGTGTTGTAACATCTACTTACACTTACGCATGGGGAGAGCTTGCCCCCATGATAGATCCAGAAAGACCCATTGAATCCATGGCCAAGGTTTATCTCCATCCAATCCTCAACAGAGGCACAGGAGATAAGCTCTCTCTTATGAAACGCATGGTGAAAGACTTTCGGCTGAACGGCGTAATCCTGCATTCGGATCGTTCCTGCAAGCCCTACTCCGTAGGACAGATGGATCAACGGGCAAAAATAGTGCAGGAACTGAAGATACCAGCAGTGCTTATAGAATCGGATCACAACGACCCCAGAGCATTTTCCGAAAAGCAGGTGCTAAACCGCCTGAAAGCCTTTATGGAGATGTAGCCTTGGAAAGAATAAAAGCCATCGGCATTGATGCAGGATCCACAGCCATAAAGGTGGTGGGAATAAACGAAAAGGGAAACATAGTATTCTATAAGGTTGAGCCAACATCCTTTCAGATGAAGCCCCAACTTGAAAAAATAATTGAAGAACTCCCGAAAGATGTACCCATAGGCGCCACAGGCTACGGAGGAGATCTCATCAGCAATGCAACCATAACCGCAAGCGAGATAAGATGCCACTCAAAAGGAGCGCATCTGTTCCTTAAGGGCCCTGGCACAGTTATTGACATAGGCGGACAGGACAGCAAGGTTATCGTAATTGACCAAGAAGGCGAAGTTATAGATTTCACCATGAACGACAAGTGCGCCGCTGGAACGGGAAGATTCCTTGAAACTACCGCCTGGCGCCTCAAGACACCCGTGGAGGAAATGGCACGCTTTGCGGAAAAAGCAGACAGGGAAGTGCAAGTTTCAAGCGTATGCGCCGTTTTTGCAGAAAGTGAAGTGATTTCCATGGTGGCAAAAGGAGAGCCCATGGAAGCCGTAATAAAAGGTCTTCACAGGGCTCTGGCAAAAAGGGTAGCCTCTTTGGCCCAAAGCCTCAACATAATCCCTCCCATCCTCCTCTCCGGAGGAGTGGCACAGAACCCTGTGATAAAGAGCATGCTTGAGGAAGAGTTGAAGGAAAAAATTATTGTTCCGCCCTACCCGCAGCTAATGGGAGCTTTAGGAGCTGCCATCATAAGCATGGAAAGCAAAACCAAAGTAACCAATAGATAGGACAGAGAATAAAGGTGAAACCTAAGCCATGCCCCTTTCCTCTCCAGCATCCTAAGGGCAATTATATTTGCAAAAGAAGCGATGAAAAGGCCGTTACCCCCAACATTCACCCCGTAAGCGATGGCCCTCCAATTATGGGAAAACTTCGCCACAAGCACAGTTGCAGGGACATTGCTGAACAACTGGGACACACCTAAGGAAACCAAAAAGGTCCTGTAGAAACCGGAAGAGGGAAGAAAGGACAGACTATCCCTAACCACCCTTAAAGACCCAAGGACTCCAAAGTCCACAAAGACCACAGCAAACAAGATCAATAGCTTCCAGTCTACCTTCCTAAAAACCCTCGGCCTCACCATAGCTATAACAAAAACCACCACAAGAAAGGCATAAATGTGCATATCAAGCTCGGTGAATATAACATACAGAACAAACAGCACCAAAGAAATCCAAAAGAGAAATCTATCCCCTTCAGGAAGCTCATCGTCAACCTCAAAATCCAAAATCTCCTTTGAAATAACCCCCTTCACATAAAACAGGAGCGCTATCCCCATAAGCAACACCACAGGTAGCATCACCAAGATAAAAGCATGAAAATCCACATCCCACTTGCGCCAAATAAAGACATTCTGAGGATTCCCTATAGGAGTAAGGGAAGAGCCTGCGTTCACCGCCAACACCTCAAGAAAAACCATTCGCTCCACCATGTCCTTCCCAAGAACCCCTTCAAGCTCTAACGTAATAGGCACCACCACGAACAGAGCCACATCGTTGGTAATCAGCGGAGACAGAACAAAAGCCGTCCCTACCAGCTTGTAGGCAAGGGATCTTGCATCTTTTGATCTCTCAAGAAGACCACATGCCATTTTAGCAAAGTAACCACTCTCCCTGAAACCAGCAACAACTACAAGGAGAGTAAAAAGAATCATAAGGGTGTTCCAGTCAACAAATTTAAGATACTTAGGAACGTAGTAGGGGAAGAGTAACAACAAAACTAAAAGAAGCACAGCAAAAAAGAAAAGCAAGCTAAATGTCCCTCCTATACTCCACCTTCCATAGGAAAAGCCCTTGAGGCGGAGCCGGTTTAACACCGTTTACTGGAACAAACTCTTCCAAAGAACGCTTCACATCCTCCAGAGAAGCTTTGCCGGATGCAACCCTAACCACGGTTCCCACCATGTTTCTCACCATCTTCCTCAAAAAGGCGTTTGCCTCTACCACCACTTCTAACCTGCCGGACCTGCTTTTCACATAGCATCTCTTCACCTCCCTAACTGTGCTTCCCCCCGGAACCATGGGCTTGCCGTAGCATCTGAAGTCGTGAACACCAACAAAAACCTTAGCAACCTCTTTCATCAGGGAAACATCCAGCTCGTAGGGTACAAACCAAGCGTATCTGGTAAAGAAAGGAAGGTTAACCTTTGTTATAAAGTACCTGTATGTTCTGCTTGTAGCGGAAAATCTGGCGTGAAAGGCCTCGTTAACCTCGCAAACTTCCCTCACAACAATGCCTTTGGGAAGATTGGCATTGAAGGCTTTTTTCATAACCTGAACATCCATTGACGATGTGGTATCAAAATGGGCAACCTGAGCCAAGGCGTGCACCCCGGAATCGGTCCTTCCCGCTCCTACTACAGAAACCTTGTGATTGAGCACCTTAGATATGGCTTTCTCAAGCTCACCCTGTATAGTGGCTCCCGTGGACTGGATCTGCCATCCGTTGTAGCCTGTCCCATCGTAGGCAACAACCAACTTTATGCGCCTCAAGGTAGCTTCACCCCCTCAATATTAAGCAGATACTTCTTCCACTCAATCCCTGACGAAAAACCCTTCAGACTCCCATCAGACCCTATAACCCTGTGACAGGGTACAATCACAGGCACAGGATTCAAACGAAGAGCCTGCCCTACAGCTCTGCAGGATTTAATCCCAACCCTTTCGGCAAGTTCTTTGTAGGTTACAACTCTTCCCCATCCTATAAACCTCACCTCCTCAAGCACCCTCCTCGTGAACGACGGAACATCCAACACCACAGAGATTCCCGAAAGATCCACCTTATCACCAGAAAAGTACTTTTTAAGTAGAGCCATAACCTCCAAATCAACATGTCCACAAGAAACCTTCTCTCCCAAAACCACTCTTATAACCCTACCTTCAGAATCAAAAACCACCGAAACAGGTCCAAGATCAGTCCAGAGCGTATTTTTCAACCACCGCCCCCGCCACCTTGATACCGTCCACCGCAGAACTCACAATACCTCCTGCATAACCAGCCCCCTCACCCGCAGGATAGACTCCCTCTATCCCCACAGCCTGCATATCCTCCCCCCTGAGAATCCTAACAGGAGCAGAAGTCCTCGTTTCCGGAGCTACCACCACCCCTTCCCTATCAAACCCCTTTATTTTCCTACCAAAATACCTCAATCCCTCCTTGAGAAACTCGCAAAGGCGCTCAGGCAAAACCTCATCCAACGGGTATTCCACTACCCCGGGCCTATATGTACAGAAAGGAACATCCAGAGTCCCTTTCCCATATACAAAGGAGCCAACGGACTGCCCAACCGCCCTGTAGCCTCCTGCAAGGTTGTAAACTGCCTCTTCCAATCTCTCCTGAAACCTGACGCCGCCAAAAACTGCGTCTCCAAAATCCCTCTCATCCACCGTAACCACCACCGCCGAATTGGCATAACCCGAATCTCTACCGAAATAGCTCATACCGTTGGTAACCACCTTTCCCTCATGGGAGGACGCGCAGATAATGAAGCCTCCAGGACACATGCAGAATGTGTACACTCCCCTACCCTCTCTTTTGTAGGATACAGCCAACTGATAGGAAGCAGGAGGCAACATGGGGTGCCCCGCCCACTTTCCGTACTGTGCCTCATCTATAAGTCTTTGTGGATGCTCTATGCGAAAACCTACAGCAAAGGGCTTCGGCACAACAGCAAATCCCCTTTTGTAGAGCATCTCGTAGGTATCTCTGGCACTGTGTCCAATAGCCAGCACCAAAACATCTGCCCTTATAAAATCTCCATTGGCCACTACACCATGCAACCTACCGGATCTAAGCACCACATCCTCCAACCTGCACCTAAAAGCCACCTCCCAACCACTCTCCTCAAGAAACCTCCTTATATTCTTAACAACTTCCCTCAACCTGTCCGTTCCTACATGAGGTTTAGCCTCGTAAAGTATCTCTTCAGGGGCACCAAACCTCACAAGCTGCTCAAAAACCCAAGAGATCCTTGGATCCCTTATTCTGGTGGTGAGCTTACCATCCGAAAAGGTGCCTGCTCCTCCCTCCCCAAACTGGGGATTGCATTCTGAATCAAGCACCCCTTCACTCCACAAGCGCTCAACTCTCTTCACCCTCTCCCCAATCTGGCATCCCCTCTCAAGGACAATCCCTCTAACCCCCGCCTCATTCAAAGCCAAGGCACAGAAAAGTCCACACGGGCCAGTCCCTACCACCACCGGCAAAAAAGACCTGCACTTCTTAAACCTCAGAGGCTCTTGTTTCTTATAAGCCTTTACCCCTTCCGGAACAGAGGAAAGCCCCTTCACCTCAACCAGCACTTTAAAAACAAAGTAAATCATCCTATCTTTGTCTCTGGCATCTGTGGAGCGCTTCAAAAGAGAAATTTTCCTGATCTTAGAAGGGCTTACCCCGAGCCTCCTGGAAAGAGCCTTTTTAAGATGAAAAGGGGAACTTTTAACAAAGGGAAGCCTGATCTGATCAACTACGAGGAGCATGAAGCATTCAACACCCTGCCCACAAAGTCAACTCCGGCCACATCTTCAAGTACTGCCTCAACCCAACTACCAGGCTCAAGCTCATTATCCTCAAAGAAGACAGCCCCGTCTATATCAGGAGCCTGAGCGTAAAACCTACCGCAATTCACTCCATCAACAAGCACTTTTACTCTCTTTTTTAAGAACTCGGTGTTATTCTCAAATATGATCCTATCCTGAAGCTCTGTGAGCACCGATACCCTTTCCTTCACCACCTCTTCGTCAACTGCAGGCATACCGTAAGAAACGGTTCCCTCCTCTGGAGAGTATCCGAAAACGGAAAACCTCCACGGCCTCAACTCCTCAACAAATTCCACAAGCTCCAGAAAATCCCTATCTTCCTCAAAGGGATGCCCTACCAGAAAGGTGGTTCTGAGCTTAAGACCGAACTCCTCAGCCCACTCCGCCACCTTCAAAACGGCCTCTTTCCCTCCCTTCCTCCCCATTACACCAAGCACCCTCTCACTCACATGCTGAAAGGGCACCTCAATGTAATTCACTATTTTCTCCAGAGAAGCTACAGCCTCAACAATCTTCCTATCCACATGGGCCGGATGCATGTAAAGCACCCTCACCCAGAAATCTCCCCAAAGACCGTTGATCCTCTCAAGAAGATCAACAAGCCCCCCCTCAACCCCCAAATCCACACCGTAAAATGCCGAATCCTGAGACACCAGCACCACCTCTTTCGCTCCCTTGTCTAACCACATGCGAACCTCTTCAACCACACGGTCAACGGATCGGCTCATATAAGGTCCCTTTATCAAGGGAATGGCACAGTAATTACACCTATTGCTACACCCCTCGGCAATCTTCACATAGACAAACGAAACAGGGGCTATAAAAGAAAAATCATCTGCCACGGGAAGAACAGGTTTTTTTAAAGGCCCCCTGCCCCCAGTGGAAAGAATATCCGCCACATCTCTTATCTCCCCCAAAGATATCCACCCCTTAACCTCTGGAAGACTCTCAACCAGCTCATCCCCGTAGCGCTGATACAGACAGCCCGCAACGTAAACATCTTTGCCCTGATAAACAAACTCCAAAATCACATCTATAGACTCCTCTTTGGCTTCCCCGATAAAACCACAGGTGTTAACCACCACCACATCAGCCTCTTCCGGTCCAACAATCTCATAACCTTTGCTCGCCAAGTGGGAGCGCATAACCCAAGAATCCACCTCGTTCTTGGGACAACCAAGGGTAACTATGGCAACCCTCTTCTTCACTTTACCGGACGAATACTGAGGGACTTACAAAGACACCCTTCCGACGGAATGGTAGCCACAGGTTGGGCAAGCTCAAAACGCCCAGATAGTATCCAATCCTTCAGGGTATTGGCTATTTCTCTGGCCATGTAATAGCTTGAAAGTGGAGCGGTAGGAACCTTCTTTCCCCCAATCTCTATCTCCCCGCTCCTCAGTTGGGCATAATTAACCTCACCCAGTACCCTTGCCTCCCCGTAGGGATAATCATGGCTGTAGTCCACAATCTGCGTCCATATCTCCTCATCCTTCACAGAGGTATGCCACGCTATCTCCTCGTTGAGCACGGGGATGGGAATACCTATACCCACCGCAAGGGAAACCCCGTACCCCAATATGCTCACACCCCTGAGATAACGAGTATTCATCTGCTTCATATCACCGGTCACCGCAAGGGTACCCGCCGGCTTTTTAACAACACCCTTCTTACCTCTGGGAACATCGGTGCTGTGCTGTGTCCCGTGGGAAACCACATAGCCTATACCACCGCCTAAAAATATCTTGGTGCCCACCCCAATGGTCTTAAAGTAAGGATCGTTCAAAAGAGGAGAAAGTTGCCCAGCACTGCAGTATGTAGCATTCCCCAAGTTAGGCTTAAGCACACCCATATAGGTATAAATCATCTTCTTTCCTGTATTAACCGCACAGTTGTAGTTTTGATAGCAGTTTCTTGGATTGAACAGAAAGGCTTCGTTAATGCTTTTGACGTTTATATAGGTCTCAAGCTCCCTTCTCGGATAACAATCGGTCCCGTAGCCGTAAGCCCTGAGGATCACATCCCTTCCAGCCACGAGATCCTCTATCACATGCCCCCCGCCGTACCTGAACTGACCCGGATAGACTGCGTTTCTCGGATCATCCTTGGGCAAAGCTGTGGCCCCTATGTAAAGATCCACCGCCGCCAGCCCACCGTAAGCGGGAACCCCGTTAAGATAAGCTTCCTCAATCTTAATTTTGGGCTTGGGATGCCCCACATTCAAGAAGGCACCCGAAGAGCACATAGGGGCAAAGGTGCCCGTGGTAACAACATCCACTTTCCTTGCTGCCTCTTCAGGGCCATACTCCTCTACTATATCTATCATCTCCTCGGCGGTTACCACTACAACCTTTCCTTTACGGATCTTCTCGTTTATCTCCTCAATACTCTTCTCAACTATGTGAGCCATCCTCAAACCCCACAAACCTGATCTTGTTAGGTCTACGCTTAGGCGCCCTGGGCTTTTCATCGGGATAGCCCAAGGTTATGAGAGCTACAAAGTTCTTGTCCTCTACCCCGAAAAGCTTCTTAAACTCCTCCCCGTGAGATATAGGTCCAGTCATCCAGCATGTCCCAAGTCCCTTCTCATAAGCAAGAAGCAAAAGATTCTGAATAGCCGCCGCAACGCTCTGTATATCCGTTTTCTCGCTCTCCGGCCCCGGCTCAGCAAAAGCCAAAATCACCACAGGAGCCCCTCCCAAGGTAGCAAAAAAGCTCTTTGTCTCCTTCACAACCTCAGGCTTGTGGCTAAAGACCTTTTCAACCTTCTTGCCTATGTACTCTTCATAGGCCCTTTTACAAATCTTCACCACCTCATCCCGCCACTTACCTGTGGCAACAATAAAGTACCAGTTCTGCCTGTTCATCCCAGAAGGCGCCCAGATGGCATGATTCATTATGTCTTCTATAACCTTCTTGGACACCGGATCACTCTTGTACTTCCTAACGCTTCTTCTCCCTAAAATCGCCTCTCTCAGCTCCATCACCTAACCCCCCAACCCCACAGTGGCCTTATGATAAACCTCGGTGGCAAATCTCTCAAGCCTTCTCACCGCTACAGGAAGCTCTTCCTCCCTCACCTTTATGTAAACCCTTCCGTCCCTAAACCTGAACCCATTGGAGGAGCTTCCTAACCTTAACTCCTTAACTACATCAACCGCATCCATGGCATCCTCAAGAAGGGCCTTCATAATGCTTCCACTATCGTGAAGGAGAAAAGTCCCATCTTTCTTTTTTTCCGCAACAAACTTTATACCCTTGGAAAAGAGAATACCATCCGGATAAAACTCGTACCCCTTTTTAAACTTGATAATTTTGTACTTTCCAGCAGGGATGGCCCGTTCCATATTTACACTACCCCAGCCACAAGCTATTATACCAGCGCCATGAACTGGAAGCTACTCTTCAGCACGTTTGTGGTGGTATTTTTAGCAGAGCTGGGAGACAAAACACAAATGGCGGTACTTTTCGCCTCATCCAGCAGCAAAAAGTTCTGGGAGGTCTTTTTAGGCGCATCTTTAGCCCTCGTAGCCTCCACATTGATAGCAGCCTTGATAGGAGAATATTTAGGCACGCATCTTCCCGAACGGCCCATACAGATAATAGCCGGGGTAGGGTTCATCATATTCGGCGTCGCAATCCTGATGGGGAAGTAGACCCTAAAGCTTCTCTATCGCCTTTGCCAGCTCCCCTATAAGGGCGTATGTTGCCTCCGCCAAGGCATCGGTGTGCTCCGCTATAGCAGAAGTATCATCTCTCTTTCTTGCCTCAATACACATAACAGCAAACCTATGAACATCCCTGTGCAAGGAATGCACTTTATCCCAGTCTATCTTTCCATCAAGCAACCTCTTTGCCTCCTCTGAAGCCAAGAACCTGCCAAAATCACACGTTTCATGGGTCTTTGAAGCAAGCTCATCTATCTCAGGCACATGCCTGCCCAGACAAAACTCCATCACTTTGTTTACATACTCAACATGAGCTTTAATGGCGTCCATTATCTTGTCAACACCCTCGGCAAACACAACCGTTTTAACAGAATCAAGCACATTCTCTGTGGATGTCGTAATATCCCTGAATGCCTCGTAGAAGCCTGTAACGTTATCCACCACCTCCTGCGCCTTATCCTTAATTAGGGATGCCGTATCTGCAATCTGAGCCACCGCCGCCGACTGTTCCTCCGTAGTTGAGGACACCTTCATTATAAGGTCGTTAAGCACGGAAATTTCCTCATAAACATGCTCAAAGCTCTCTATAGCCTCTTCAGCAACCTTAACCTGCTCCCTGACAAACTCTATGGTAGAAGAGCTCCTACTGGTAACTTCCCTCACCTTATCGGCTATCAACGTAACCATCCCCTCAATGTCCTTTGTGGCTTTTTGGGTCTGTTCGGCAAGCTTTCTCACTTCATCCGCCACAACGGCAAAGCCCCTCCCATGCTCCCCAGCACGGGCCGCTTCTATAGCAGCATTAAGGGCCAAAAGACTGGTCTGATCCGAAATATCGTTTATCACTTCAAGAATACCAAAAATCTTTTCAGAAACCTCCTTAAGTTTTTGCGCTTCAGAGGCAAGGCCCTCTATGGACTGCTCCACCTCCTCCGACCTCTGAGCGGAAGTCCTTATCTTCTCCATCCCCTCCTGAGTAATCCTCATGGCCTCATCGGCTGTTCCCGCCACCCTCTTAGCCTCAGCCGCAAGATCCTTTATGGCAATGTTTAGCTCATCTATAGCATTGGTAACATCCACAATCATCGTCTTGTATTCTTCTGCAATCATGCTCACATTAACCCCAGAGTTCATCCCCTTGGGAACCTGCTCCCCAATAATAACCGCTCGGTAAGAAATATCCCTTATCCTATCCGCTATCTTATCAAGCATGTGGCTCACATGCTCCAGAACCTTACCCACCTCATCATGGGGTATCTCCCCAAAGTCTATATTGAGTCTAACAATATCCTTGTCGGTGATCTTACCCATGATCTGAAGGGCTTTATCTATCTCTTTTCCGGCCACAAACAGTGCAAGCATAGTCAGAATCACCGCCAGAATACCCACACCGAGGCCAACATACTGATACATCTCTATCTTCTTAAGCTTAGCCTGTGCATCGTACTGCATCATGAAAACAGCCTTGTTCATTTCCTTCAGAAGCTTAACATTGTTATTCACCACCCAGTCAAAACTTTCCTTGTTATACCCATCCCTTGCGAGATTATTCATGTGCCCTTTAAATGTGTTCCACATATCCCTGACCCTAAGAAGCTGCTCTTTAACCTTTCCTGCAGCTCCGGGTATGTACATCCACCTGGTGTCCTTAAGATTTAAAGATGTGGGAACCTTACCAGAACCAATAAGGGCATCCAAAGAAACCTCAAAAATCTGCATTGTATTTTTCATCTGATCCAAAACTTCGGATCCTTGGTCTTCAGGTAAAGCAACATCTCCTTGGTCATTTTCTGGGTAAGCATCCTCTGTCTACCGGCTATATTTATAACAGGAGCCACTCCTCTTTGATCGTTTAATATCTTGTGAACCATAAAGGCGGAAAAGAGAATGTAAGCAAACATCACCACCACAGGAACCATGATCTTGACCTTAAAGCTCATGAAACAACCTCCTGAAAATGAGCGTAATTCCAATATAGCAATGTTCTCGTTTTAAAAATTTAACATCACCGAAACAAAACCGCAACCATCCACCATTAGAAGTAATCGGATCCTCTGGACAAAAAGTTAAGGGCAAGCTACAAAGGTTCACTATGAT
>WGAU01000081.1 GCA_015494645.1 Aquificota bacterium | reverse complement strand
GCCTACCTTCACTCCGAAATAGAAACCATTGAAAGAACAAGGATCATCAGGGACCTAAGGGCTGGCATATATGACGTCATAGTGGGAGTTAACTTGCTCAGAGAAGGATTGGACATACCGGAGGTCTCGCTGGTTGCCATACTGGACGCCGATAAGGAAGGTTTTCTGCGCTCAGAACGCTCCCTTATCCAGACCGCTGGCAGGGCAGCAAGAAACGTTAACGGAAAGGTAATTATGTACGCAGACACCATCACAGGTTCTATGGAAAGGGCTATCAGAGAGATGAAGAGAAGAAGGGAAATGCAGAAGAAATACAATGAAGAGCATGGAATTACTCCTCAAACCATACAAAAGTCCATAAAGGACATCCTTTCCAGCGTTTACGAGAAGGACTACTACACCGTGCCCCTGGAACTTGAGGTTAAAGAAGATAACCCTTGGGAAATTGAGCAAAGGATAAAGAAGCTGGAAAAGGAGATGAAGGAAGCTGCCAAGGAACTTGCCTTTGAAAAGGCAGCAGTAATAAGAGACGAAATAAAAGCTCTTAAAAAGAGGTTGGAACAGCTCTTAGAAACAAGACTGACCAGCAATCATTCTTGAGAAAAAACTCCAATGTTTCTATATTTTTCAAACCTTTCTTCCAAAAGCTGATCAATACTTTTATTCAACAACTCCCTTAAGTTTCGGCGCACTGCCCGTTTAAGGATATTGGCGGCAAGCTGGTGGTTCCTGTGAGCACCACCTATAGGTTCCTTCACCACCTCATCTATCACTCCAAGCTTAAGAAGATCCTGAGCGGTGAGCTTCAACGCCTCTGCTGCAAGAGGTGCCTTCGCAGAATCCCTCCAAAGGATAGAGGCACATCCCTCAGGAGAAATCACAGCATAAATGGCATTTTCCTGCATGAGGATTCTGTCTCCAACGCTTATTGCCAAAGCGCCTCCAGATCCCCCCTCCCCTATAACCGAAACCACAATCGGAACCTTCAAGTTTATCATCTCGTAAAGATTTTCTCCTATAGCTTCCGCCTGTCCCCTCTCTTCCGCCCCTATACCAGGATAAGCACCAGGTGTGTCAACAAAGGTGAGAATAGGAATGCCAAATTTCTCCGCAAGCTTCATAACCCTCAATGCTTTTCTGTACCCCTCAGGATGGGGCATACCGAAGTTCCTCTCAATATTCTCCTTGGTCCCGCGTCCCTTCTGATGGCCCACCACAGCTACGCTCATCCCGTCAAACTCCGCAAAACCAGCCACTATGGATCTATCGTCGGCAAACCTCCTGTCTCCCCTAAACTCCACAAAGTTATTCATCATAAGCTTTACATAATCCAAGGTGTAAGGTCTGTTGGGATGCCTTGCCACCTGAACCCTTTGCCAAGGGGTAAGCTCCCGATAAAGCTTTATAAGTTTTCTCTTTACCTTTCTCTCAAGCTTCCTTATCTCCTCATCTATATCAAGCTGCACTCCAGTTCCTATGGACTTTAGCTCCTCTATACGCTTTTCTATCTCATAAATCTCTCTCTCAAACTCCAGCGGCTTTACCATTGGTCACCTCTTGCATAATCACCTTTACACTGTTGAACCTAATTCGGCTGGCAAAGTCAAACCCAACCTTCCTGTGGGTATCTATAATCACCTCATACTCACCGTTGGTAACCTTGATAAGTAAAGGCGCATCCCCCTTGCTTCTGATAGCCTCATTCCTTATGGTCTCAAGCACCTCCTTGGGCACATAACTATCAACCACTACATAACAGGCAAAGCTTTTTTCATATAGCTTCTCCTTAAAGCCTTCCTGTAGCCTTGCAGCATCTGTAACCAGTACCTTCTTTGAGTCATTAGCCACATCGGTGGTAACGGTTCCTCTAACCAAGATAGGCTCATCATAAGCAAATACTAAGCCCACCTCCCTATACACATCGGGAAAGACCACAAGCTCTACTCTGCCCTCTTTATCCTCAAAGTTTACAAAAGCCATCCTATCTCCATTACGAGTGGTAATCTCCTTGATAGACACCACAAGCCCTGCCAGTATCACCTCTTCTCCATCCTCTTTCTCCTCAAGGGCACTTATGGTTGTAACAGGATACTTGGATATGATCTCCTTCGCCGTGTCCAGAGGATGGCCGCTGAGATAAAATCCCAAGACTTCCTTTTCCATATTTAGCCTTTCCTGCTCCGTTGCAGGCGAGGCCTCTATAAGCTCAGGTTCCTCTACATACTCCCCTTCTCCTGCAAGATCAAACAAACTGAGCTGTTTTTCACTCCCCTTAGAAGCCCTCGTTGCTGCATCCAAAAAGGTCTCCAAAGATGCAAGGAGGCTATTCCTATCGCCAAAGCTATCCAAAGCACCAGACTTTATAAGGGCCTCTATAGTCTTCTTGTTCACCTTGTGTCCTGCAACTCTCTTACAAAAATCGTAAAAGTTCTTAAAAGGCTCGTCTTTTCTCGCCTTTACGATAGCTTCTGCCGCCGCTTCTCCAACACCTTTGATAGCAGCAAGCCCAAACCTCAAAGAGTTGCCATCCACCCTGAATATAACATGGCTCTCGTTGATATTCGGCGGATACACCTCTATGCCCATATCCTTGCATTCCTGCAGGTACAGATATATCTTCTCTGTATTGTTGATTTCGCTGGAGATAAGGGCTGCCATAAACTCCACAGGATAGTGTGCCTTAAGATAAGCAGTCTGGTAAGCCACCATGGCGTACGCAGCAGAATGAGATTTGTTGAAGCCATACTCGGCAAATTTGGCCATCTTGTCAAAAAGATCCTCAGCTTTTTCTTTATCCACTCCCCTTTCCACAGCACCCTTTATGAACAGCTCTCTCATTTGGGCCATAACGTCCTTTTTCTTCTTGCCCATGGCCTTGCGCAGGATGTCCGCCTGCCCAAGGGTGAACCCAGCTACCTCTGAGGCTATCTTCATGACCTGCTCCTGATAGAGGATAACCCCGTAAGTTTCTTCAAGGATAGGCCCCAGTTGCGGCAGCTCGTATTCTATGGGCTTTCTCCCATGCTTCCTGTCTATGAAGTCATCCACCATTCCAGATCCCAGAGGGCCGGGTCTGTAAAGGGCAACGAGGGCTATGAGATCCTCAAACCTTGAGGGCTTAAGCCTCTTCAGAAGCTCCCTCATTCCCGAGCTTTCCAACTGGAATACTCCCAAGGTCCTTCCCGACTGTAGAAGCCTGTAAGTTTCTGGATCATCAAGGGGAAGATGCTTTAGATCAACCTTTTCCCCTTTATACGCCTCTATGAGCTTCAAGGCTGTGTCTATCACCGTAAGAGTCCTAAGCCCCAACATGTCCATCTTCAAAAGACCCAAAGCCTCCAAATCGTCCTTATCGTACTGGGTGGTGATCTCCTCTTCCTTCTCATTCTTGTAGAGGGGAACATACTCCGTCAGTTCGTTGGGAGTTATCACCACACCGGCAGCATGTGTAGAAGCCTGCCGACACAATCCTTCCAACTTGCTGGCAACCTCCACAAGCTTTTTCACTTTGGAATTCTTCTCCATCTCCTCCTGAATACGAGGCTCCATCTTTATAGCATCTTCCACAGAAATATCCGGCGTCTGAGGAAACATCTTGGCAATTCTATCAACCTCCTTAGGAGAAAAGCCCAGCGCCCTTCCCACATCCCTTACAGCAGCCCTTGTAGCCAATGTGCCCACCGCCAGTATCTTTGCAACATTCTTCTCGCCGTACTTCTTGCGAACGTAGTCTATCACAAGATCTCTTCTCTCCTTGCAGAAGTCTATGTCTATATCCGGCGGGCTGATTCTCTCTGGATTGAGGAAACGCTCAAACAACAGGCCCCACCTCAAAGGATCTATATCCGTTATCTCAAGAACATAAGACACCAAAGAACCAGCGGCAGATCCCCTTCCCGGCCCCACAGGTATCCCGTTTCTTTTAGCGTAATTCACAAAGTCCCACACGATTAGAAAATATCCAGGAAAGCCTGTCTTCTCTATAACCTCAAGCTCGTAGTTCAAACGCTCTTCGTATCTCTCGTAGGGTATGGTCTGATCAAGCTCTCCCCTCTCTCTTCGCTTTTTCAACCCATCAAAAGCAAGCTTCCTTAAATAACTGCTGATGGTATATCCCTCAGGCACCTGGTAAACAGGCAGATGCGCCTTCCCAAATTCAAACTGAAAGTTGCACGCTTCAGCTATTTTAAGGGTGTTTTCCACTGCCTCGGGAACATCGGCAAACAAATCTGCCATCTCCCGAGGAGACTTAAAGTATATCTGGTTGGTATCCATCTTCATGCGGTTCACATCCTCCACCCTCTTTCCTGTTTGCACGCAGAGAAGTATATCGTGGGCCTCAGCATCTTCAGGAAAAAGGTAGTGACAGTCGTTGGTGGCAACAAGCCCAACTCCAGTGTCTCTGGCAAGCTTCATAAGCCCTTCGTTCACCCTGTCCTGTTCCTCAATGCCTATACGCATTATCTCAAGGTAAAAATTTTCCTTGCCAAAGATGTCTAAATACGCGTAAAGCGCTCTCTTAGCGCCATCATAGTCATTATTCAGGATCTTCTGGGCTATCTCTCCCTTCATACAAGCGCTTGTGGCTATCAGACCTTCACTGTGTTCCCGCAACAACTCCTTATCTATCCTTGGCTTGTAGTAAAAGCCTTCCAAGTAACCCGCGGTTACAAGCTTTATCAGATTCTTGTAGCCCTTCTCGTTTTTTGCCAGCAGCACCAAATGATAAGCCGCATCAGCCCCTCCCCTTACTGATTTTTTATCAAACCGCGACCCAGGAGCCACATAGGCCTCACAACCTATTATGGGTTTTACTTCGTGTTTCTGAGCTTCCTGAAAGAACTTCACCACCCCGAACATACTCCCATGATCCGTAATAGCCACCGCGTCAAACCCCAACTCCCTTGCCCTGGGAAAAAGTTGCTTTATCTTAATCGCCCCATCCAACAGGCTGTACTGAGTATGCAAATGCAAATGCACAAACTCTGCCATCTGCTTCCTCCATTTTCCAAGACTGGAAAAATGCTAACAATTACAAACCTAACTTGCAAATAAAGCAAGCCCCTTTAACCCGTGCTGCTCTAAGTAACCTTTTGCAAAAATGCCCAAAAACTATTTTACCAGAGCCATTTAGAACAACACCAGAATGATTGTTGCCGATCAAATCCCACAGGCACTTGGAATATTGACAGAGATGCTACAAAATAGAGTACAGAGACTATGGTAACTAAAACTGTAGCAAATACAAGCACAAACGAAGTTTAATATAGTTGACTTTAAAACAGGCTCTAATACTGTTTCCTTTTCAAGTTTCCGAAAGCTTAGATCCCTTTTCGCAAGATCTACCAAACTACGCCCTGAATTTTTCTAAGTCTTCAGGGGAAAGTTGTTCAAGCCACTCTTTGAGAAGTTTGTCCCTGTCCTCTAAATCAAAACTCTTGGCTTTTTGGAGGACCACTTCTTCAACGTATATGGGGGCATTGGTCCTAAGGGCTATGGCTATGGCATCGCTTGGGCGGGAGTCAATTTCAATGGTACCTCCAGGGGTATTTAAGTATATTCTCGCATAAAAGGTGTTATTGATCAGATCGTTTACAACAATTCTTTCAACGGTAGCTTTTAGGCTTTTCAGTATGTTTGCTATAAGATCATGTGTCATGGGTCTTGGGGTAGTTACATCCTCCAGTTTCATGGCTATGGCGTTTGCCTCAAATAATCCTATCCAAATAGGAAGGGCTCTTCTTTCTTCCATATCCTTGAGAATTACTATTGGCGAGTTGGTAAAAGGATCTAAAATTATCCTTGCAACCTTCATTTTAATCATCAAACATCCCCCTCCACGATCTCCCCTTTCAGCTCGTACATCTTTGCTTCGGTGATCTTTACTTTAACTATATGCCCAAGACGAGATTTGTCAGCCCTTGTTTTCACAATTTTAAAAGTTCTGGTTCTCCCAACAAGCCAACCACTCTCCTCCCTGTCAAATAGCACATCCACCACTTTCCCCTCATAAGATTTGCTTAGCTTCTGCGTGATTTCATCCTGCACCTTCAACAGCTCTGAAAGCCTTCTTTTCTTTTCTTCCATAGGGACATCATCTTCCCAATTATATGCCCTTGTGAACTCTCTGGGGTTGTAAACAAAAGCAAAAATTCCCTCGTATTCTACCTTTTTTATTAGATCCAGGGTCTCTTGGAAGTCCTCCTCGGTTTCAGTAGGAAAGCCCACTATCAAGTCCGATGTAAAGGCAACATACTTTCCATAGGATCTTATCTTTTCCACAATCTCAAGGTATCTCTCCTTAGTGTACTTTCTGTTCATAAGTTCAAGTATTCTGTTGGAACCCGACTGAGCAGGCAGATGTATATACTCACATATCTTCGGCAAGGTCATAACTGCTTCTATCAATCTATCTGAAAAGTCTTTGGGATGAGAAGTAATGAATCTTATCCACTCTATACCCTCCACTTCATGAACCATGTGCAGTAAATCCGCAAAATCCACTTTCTTATCCAACCCCTTGCCGTAAGAGTTCACATTCTGTCCCAAAAGGGTTATCTCCTTGTAACCCGCATCGGAAAGTATTTTCACCTCTTCAAGAATATCCTCAGGAGGACGACTCACCTCTCTGCCCCTAACAAAGGGTACAATACAGTAACTGCAGAAGTTGTCGCAGCCTTCCATAATTGTGATGTAAGCCCTGTAGGGATTTTCTCTTGCTATGGGAAAAGAAAGATCCGTAACAGCACACCGTGAGCTTTGATCGGTAAATACACTCTTTTTACCCTCCCTCGCCCGCTCAAAGGCCTCTTTTATACGATATATATTTCTTGGACCTATCACAAAATCCACATGGGGCATCCTTTCTATAATGCGCTTCCCCTCCTTCTGGGCAACACAGCCAAGAACGCCTATAACTTTATCCCCCATACGCTTGAAGCGTCCAAGCTCGCTGTAAACCTTGTGAACAGGCTTCTCCCTCACAGCGCAGGTGTTGAGCAAGATCAGATCCGCTTCCTTCTCAGACTCTGCTTCTTCAAGCCCCATGTCCAGAAGAACTCCCTTTACCTTCTCAGAATCATGTTCGTTCATCTGGCAGCCAAAGGTCCTTATGAAAAACTTATCGGCCATGGCGGCTGTAAAGATAGGTCTAAGCTTCTGTTTCGTCAACGGCTATCGAATGCACATACATTGTGCACTACAAGTATCTACAACAAAGGCTTTTTCTTGTACTTTTTGGGCAAAGCAAAAAATGAGGAGGTTCTTGGGATGGAAAAGAGGGAATTTTTGAAGCTCGTAAAGAGTGGTGAGGTAAAGTTTGTTGATGTTCGTTTTACAGATCCTTTTGGAACATGGCAGCACTTCACCTTTCCAGCGGAGATAATTGATGAAGAGGCCTTGGAAGAAGGTCTCGGTTTTGACGGTTCTTCCATAAGGGGCTGGCAGGGTATAGAGGCCTCGGATATGCTCGTGGTTCTTGATCCCAAGGGTGCATTTATAGATCCCTTTTTCAAGGAACCCACTTTAGCCTGCTTTGCCGATATAATTGATCCTATCACAAGAGAACCCTACTCCAGAGATCCCAGGTACATAGCCAAGAAGGCCGTCAACTACATGAAGTCCACCGGCGTAGCGGACACATGCTATGTGGGGCCAGAACTGGAATTCTTCATCTTTGACGATGTGAAATACGCTTGTGAACCCAACTTCAGCTTTTACTCCATAGATTCTATAGAGGCATGGTGGAACTCCGATAGGGAAGAAGCTCCTAATCAGGGATACAAAATCCCTCCAAAACGTGGTTACTTCCCAGCTCCTCCCCACGACAGGTTCCAGGATCTTAGAAGCGAAATGTGCCTCCACTTGCAGGAAGCAGGGATAGTGGTTGAATTCCATCATCACGAAGTAGCCACTGCAGGCCAGGGAGAAATAGACATAAAGTACGCCGAGCTTGTGGAGCAGTCCGACAACGTTATGAAGTACAAGTATATCCTCAGGAACACAGCATACAAATACGGAAAGACTGTCACCTTCATGCCCAAACCCATCTTCGGAGACAACGGTACAGGTATGCACACCCACATGTCTCTCTGGAAGAACGGCGAACCTCTCTTTGCTGGAGACCAGTACGCCGGACTTTCAGAGCTTGCCCTATACTTTATAGGAGGGATTCTCAAGCACGCCAAGGCAATCTGTGCCTTTACCAATCCAACAACCAATTCCTACAAGAGGTTAGTACCCGGTTTTGAGGCCCCTGTAAACTTGGTTTACTCAGCCAGAAACAGAAGCGCCGCCATCAGAATTCCCATGTACTCTCCAAGCCCCAAGGCGAAGAGAATTGAGGTCAGGTTCCCCGATCCTTCCTCCAATCCCTATCTCGCATTCTCCGCCCTGCTCTTAGCCGGGCTTGATGGCATCCTCAACAAGATAGATCCTGGAGAGCCTGTGGATAAGGACATTTACTCTCTTCCTCCCGAAGAGCTTCAGAACCTTGACCATACTCCCGGAAGCCTTGAAGAGGCGATCCAAGCCCTCGAAGAAGATATGGACTTCCTAAAAGTGGGTAATGTCTTCACTGAAGACTTCCTTGAAATGTACATTGAGTGGAAGAAGGAAGAAATTAGCCAGCTCAAGCTCTATCCTC
>WGAU01000080.1 GCA_015494645.1 Aquificota bacterium | reverse complement strand
TTTTATGTGGAGAACAGATTCTTAAAAAACATCAAGAGTTTTTTGAACAATCTTCCCAAGTTTAGCATAGACCACCTTGGACTCACAATTGAAGGCTTTGATGATCTGCTGGAGCTTGTTTACAAGGGAGCCAAAGTGAAAGCTACAGGCTTCGGCAGGGTTGATTTTGACCCTGTGTGGGCTATGAAACAGATAGCTGCTGTTGACGAGAGTGCTCTTATGTTCGGCACCGATCTTCCATCCACAAGGGCGCCTAAACCCTTCATCTGGGACGATACCAAAGTAATTGCTGATGCCTTTGATGAGGAACTTGCTCACAGAATCTTTTTCCTCAACGCGCAGGAGTTTTACCAGCCTTATGAGGAGGTTTAGCTATGTTTGAACATCCCCTTGTTGAAAGATACGCTTCCGAGGAGATGGTGGAGATATTCACTCCCGAGAGAAAGTTTAAAACTTGGAGACTTTTATGGGTGGCTCTTGCTGAGGCTCAGAAAGAACTGGGGCTTCCCATAACCTCTGAACAGATAGAGGAGATGAAGGCTAATGTGGATAAGCTTAACCTTGATAGGGCTAAGGAACTGGAAAGGATATTCAAACACGATGTGATGGCGCATATACACGCCTTTGGGGAGCAGTGTCCCAAGGCCAAGCCTATAATTCACCTTGGAGCTACCAGCTGTTTCGTTACGGACAACACCGATGTAATACTCATAAGAGACGCCCTGAACGTTGTGAAGAGGAGATTGATTGCTGCCATAAGTTATCTTAGGGATTTTGCCTTCAAATACAAGGATTTACCCTGTCTCGGATACACCCATCTTCAAGTGGCTCAACCCACCACTGTCGGAAAAAGAGCAGCTCTTTGGCTTCAGGATTTCGTAGAGGACTTCAAAAACCTTGAGTTTGTGCTGGGGAACCTCAAATTTCGCGGCGTGAAGGGAACTACTGGAACCCAGGACAGCTTTATGAAACTGTTCAACGGCGATGAGGAGAAGGTAAAGCGGCTTGATGAAATGGTGGCGGAGAAGTTTGGCTTCAAAAAGCGCTTCATCGTAACAGGGCAGACCTACACCAGAAAGCAGGACTATTTTGTCGCTCAATGTCTTGCAGGGGTTGCCCAGTCTGCCCATAAGATGGCGACGGATATCAGGATCCTTATGTCTTTCGGAGAGCTTGAGGAGCCCTTTGGCAAGAAGCAGATAGGTTCTTCTGCCATGCCCTACAAAAGGAATCCTATGAAAAGTGAAAGAGTGTGTGCCCTTTCCCGTTTTGCCATGTCTTTGCTTGATTCCTTCCAGCATACCCACGCTACCCAGTGGATGGAGAGAACCTTGGATGACTCTGCGGTAAGAAGAATTGTCATACCAGAGATGTTTATGGCAGTGGATGCAGTACTCATTCTAATAGCCAACGTGGCTAAGGGACTGGTTGTGTATCCCAAGATGATAGAGAAGAGGTTAAAGAATGAACTTCCCTTTGTGGCGGTTGAGGAGATACTTATGGAAGCGGTAAAAAGGGGAGGAGACAGGCAAAAATTGCACGATAAGATAAGGCTTTACGCTTTTGAAGCAGCAGAAAAGGTGAAAAATGGAGAAAAGAACGATCTTTTGGAAAGAATTGCTCAGGATCCAGAATTCCCTGTTTCTTTTGAGGATCTTAAGCGCCTGATGGATCCGAAAAGGTTCATTGGAAGGGCCCCCTCTCAGGTGCAGGAGTTCATTACAGAAGAAGTTGATCCTATCTTGAGCAGATACCAAGATCTTTTTGGGGGAGTGGAAGAGGTTAGGGTGTGAAGCCTGTTCTGACTCACAAGTGGGATCTTTCTCCCTCAGAGGCCATGAAGCTTCAGAGATTGCTTTCAAAAAAGGTTATTGCTGAAGGAGAGCCTGAAGTTAAATTCATAGCAGGTGTGGATGTTTCTGTGTCCCGTGGTGGAGATATAGGCTATGCTGCAGTGGTTGTGGTAAGCTTTCCCGAGCTTGAGGTGGTGGAAGTTTCTTCTTCGTCTTTGAAAATACCCATGCCTTATGTTCCGGGACTTTTGTCTTTTAGGGAAAGTCCCATGATCATAAAAGCCTTTGAGAAGCTCAAAATTGAGCCGGATCTCATCATGGTTGATGGGCAGGGCATAGCCCATCCGAGAAGATTCGGTATAGCATCCCATTTAGGTGTGCTTTTTGATAAACCGAGCATAGGAGTGGCAAAAACGAGGCTTGTGGGAGGGTATGAAGATCCCGAAATAGATGCGGGTAGCTTTACCTTTCTTTACGATGGGGGTGAGGTGATAGGTGCCGTTGTTAGAACAAGATCCAAGGTTAAGCCAGTTTTTGTATCGGTGGGGCACAAGGTTTCCTTGGAATTTGCTGTAAAGATGACTCTGAGTTGCTGTCGTGGATACAGACTGCCTGAGCCTACCCGCCTCGCCCATATAGAGGTAAATAGGGTTAGAATACAAATAGGAAAAACCGGGAAATTGAAGCCCTTGTAGAAAAGTAGAGATAAAGTTGCATTCTTAGTTGGGAAAGCAGTAGAGGATTATGTACGTTGCAATGAGAAGAAGGCAAGGGAGTTTTCCCTACTTGAGCGTATTATCTCAAAAGGGAACAAATTTGTTTGTTATTGGTAACCTCCTATCCTTGCCAAAGGCTCTGGGAGTGATTTTTATCCCCGGTGGGGCCTGCCTCCTCTTGTATTCGTTTATGTCAACCATGCGTATAACCTTCTTAACCGTTTCTGCATCAAATCCCATCTCCACAATTTCTCTATAAGATCTGTCTTCTTCCACGTAAGCTTTCAGTATGGGATCAAGTATTTCATACGGTGGTAGGCTGTCTTCGTCCTTCTGGTTGGGCCTCAGCTCCGCAGAGGGGGGTTTAACGAATACCCTTTGGGGGATTACATCCCTTTCCTTAATCTTATTGTAGTAAGCTGCCACTTTGTAAACCATAGTCTTCATGACGTCCTTTATTACGGCAAAACCTCCGGCCATGTCTCCGTACAGCGTGGCGTATCCACAACTCATTTCGCTTTTGTTACCTGTGGTTAGTACCAGCCAGCCGAACTTATTGGATATGGCCATTAATATGTTTCCCCTTATTCTTGCCTGTATATTTTCTTCTGTGGTGTCTTCCGGCATGTCTCCCCAGACCCTTTCCCTCAGCTCTTTTTTAAACTGTTCAAATATGTCGGTTATGGGTACGGTGTAAATTTGTATACCAAGGTTTTTTGCCAACTCTGTGGCGTCTTCAATGCTTTCCTTGGATGTGTATGGAGAGGGCATCAACACCCCTACAACTCTGTCCTTTCCAAGGGCTTCTACCGCAATGGCTGCCACCAGAGAGGAATCTATCCCACCTGAGAGTCCAATAAGGACCTTCTTAAAGTTGTTCTTGTTGACATAGTCTCTGGTTCCCAACACAAGGGCTTGCAGAATCTCTCTTTCAAGGGGAGGTGTCTCTTCTGTACGTCCCTTTATAAAACCGGAGGGTCTTTCTTTGGGGGGAGCTACGAAAACTTTATACACTTTTTCTGCCTGTAGGATTTCTTTTCTAATTTTGGGCTGGTGCAGCCTGGTTCTAAGAACCGATTCAATGTCTAAGTCGGCTATGAGGAGATCTTCTTCAAACAGCTTGGCCCGAGCGATAATTTCCCCTTCGGGGTTCACGATGAAGCTCCCACCGTCAAAAACAAGCTCGTCCTGCCCTCCAACCAAGTTGACGTAGGCAACAAAGGCGGCATCGTCAATGCCCCTTACGGCTATCATCTTTTCTCTGTAGCTTCTTTTCCCGGCGTAGAAGGGTGAGGAAGAGAGATTAATTATCAACTCGGCTCCTGCCAAAGCCTGTATGTGGCCGGGTCCGTCTGGATACCATATATCCTCACAGATGTTGATACCCACTTGGCACTTTCTTATTTCGTAAACAGGGATTCTCTCTCCTCGGCTGAAGTATCTGTCCTCGTCAAAAACCGAATATGTGGGCAGGAAAATCTTTCTGTAAACATCCACTATTTTATGTTGATAGATAACTGCTGCAGCGTTGTAGATATCTTTCTCAAGGTCAACGAATCCTACAACGGCAACAATATCGCCTATCTGCTGTGCAATATCCTTTATCGTTTTTAAGTTTTCCTCTACAAATTGAGGCTTTAGCAGTAAGTCTTCCGGGGGATATCCTGTGACCGAAAGTTCGGGAAATACAACAATATCTGCTCCTTCCCTTTGGGCTTCTTTAACAAACTGGAGGATTTTACTTCTGTTGCCTTCAAGATCTCCAACAGTAAAGTTCGCCTGCGCAAGGGCTATTCTGAGCCTTCTCACGGTAGCCCCCTAACTCAGTTTTTGAAGTGCTTCCTTTATCTTTCTCAATAGATCTGCCGGATTGGCTATGGGATACTCCACAGCTTCAAGGAGCCTTTCGGCTTCAATCCCTTCAATCTTTAGGGGTTTCAATCTTTCCATAAGATCATCTTTGTCTATGGGGAACTTCAGTCCTTTTATCCTTCTTAAAACCTCTACTGGCCAGGTTATATCCAAAGCCTCTCCAGCAGGACCCAGCACGCTGACTATGAGATCAAGGTTGTCTCTTCCCTCTTTTATCTCCCTGTAAGCCATTTTTGCCAAGCCACCGGCGGTGTGTGCCTTTAGGCTTTTTTCCTTAAGTTCTCCCTCAAGCTTTTTCATTACAAGCTCTTCGTCAGCCCTGAGAATGTTTCTCACAGTCTGCCTTGTCAGTCCCAAATACTGGGCTATTTGGTCCTCTGTCTTCATAAGTTCCTTTGCCATCACCACGGCATAGGAAGCTTGAATCAGAGATGGAACCCATGTGAGGTTCCTGTATTCAATCAGCTTTTTGGGGCCTCCCAGAATCTCCAGAGCCTTCAGAAATACCCGCATGGCAAGGGCGTCTATATCTACCTCTTTAATGTCCTCGGCACCTAATATGACCATAGCTTACCTCCTCCTTCATGTTTGTCTTCCAATAATATATAAATGGATCTTAGAAATCCAATTCCGGAGGGAGAAGATGAAAAGTGGGCTTCCTTTGGAGGGCGTAAGGGTTTTGGATCTTTCCCGTCTTGTCCCTGGTCCCTTTGCCAGTATGATA
>WGAU01000079.1 GCA_015494645.1 Aquificota bacterium | reverse complement strand
CTGTATGAGGCTGGAGAAAGGTACGAAGCTTTGGCTGAGCTGCGTAGGGCTTCTCAATTGGATCCGCGGGATCCATCTCCTTACTGGAACATGGCTGTTATTTATAGGGATCTGTTTATGCCTGCAAAAGCTGTTTCTTTGTTGAATAAGGCTCTGGAGCTTAATGATAACCGTCTTGTAATTCGCAGTCGCTTTCTTTTGGATCAGGATAGAGCCATGCGCAACGTGAATTTGGCTTTGGCTTTGCAGGATTTGGGACTATATACATGGGCTGAAGCGAGAGGCAATATAGCCGTATGGAACGATCCGGGAGTGTCTTCTGCTTACTACTTCAGGGCTGTTAAATCTCTGGAGGTTTCTGCTTCAGATCCTGTTACTATATCAGACTTGAGAAAGGCCCATCTTTTGTCTCCTCCTAATTCCAACACCTACACTACCTATCAGGAGTACACTCAGGTTTTGCTTAAGAGCTCTTTGAGAAAAGGGTTGATCGGTGCGCTCAGGCACAATGGTGATTACCAAGCATCTGTATATTCTTACGGTGGCGGTGACGGATGGGCTTACAGTATTCAAGGAGATCTTGTTGGTAGCGAGGGACCAGAGGAAGGTTCAGAGCGTTATATGAAGGAAGGTTTTTTGAGACTGAAGAAATCACTTGGAGCCCGTAGCGAACTCCTTTTGGAAAATGTGGTGTTGAGAATTAAGCAAGGGGATTTCTTGCCATGGGTATACGGTGGAAAATCTGCAAGAGATGTCTCATTGGCAAGGGATATGTCGGTTACCACTTTAGGTTTTCATCACCGTTTCCATGCTGGATCGGACTTTCTTGCACAACTGGTTAGCTTTAGGGAAGAGGTGTCCGGTTTTGATAACTGGGGCGTGAGGGGAGAGGCTGTTTCTACTGCTTCTTACGGTGGTCACAGGCTGCTTTTAGGAGTTGCTTATGAGGGAAGGAAGGAGTGGAATCTCTTTCTGCACTCTTCCCGCTTTGAGATGTGGGATACATGGAAAGTTGGTAAGGATTTGTGGATCTTTCTGATGGGAGGCTATCATTATTCAGATCTTCCGGATTCGTCGTATTCAACAAACAGGGTGTTGTCGGGAATCGGCGTGGCTAAGTTCTTGGGGAACACTCTGTTTAGAGCTTCCTTTTTTGAAAGTGCTGAAGTTTCAAGGTTCTCTGGAACTTTGTTCCCTTCTGAGATGGCCGGTTTTTCAAGATTTTCCGGTCCTGATTGGGGGGGTAGGAAAAAGGTGCTGGCTTTGGGTGTAGATCACTTTTGGAAAACCGCTTTTGCAAGGGTGGAATTTGTCAGGGAGAAAAGAACAAACGATTACGATGGCTATACTGATGGAACGGATCTGTGGAATTTGGAATTCAGGACTGCCGTGAAGTTTTCCTTGGAAAAGCTTCTTAGTCCCGGATGGGGTGTGGGCGCTTACGCGGGTTATCTACATGCTGATGTAAGAAAGGGTTTTGATTTTCTTTCAGGCAGACGAAGCAGGTTGGACTGGTATGTGAAGTTTTCCGTTACCCGCTTTTGTAAGGATGGATGGCGCATCCAGGGAGCAGTGGCTTATTTTGACAGAAAGAAGAAAGGGGGAGGGTGGTTGGACAATAGGGGGATGCATGTGTTGATACCGGGCTTGTCGGTGCTTAAGTACTTTGCTGATAGGAAGGGTCGTTTCTTTGTCCGCATACAGGCTCCTTTGCACGAAGATTTTCGCTTTTTGCCTCAGGAACCCTATGATTTAGCCAATGCTCCCTGGCCTAAATTTCTGGGGGAGGTGGGTTTGATATGGGAGTGGTGATGGCTATTCTAACTTTCATATATATTTTATTTGGTTTTGAATGTAGCTTTCTTATGGCTGGAGGTTTGCCTTTGCCTACAGAGGGTGTACAGACTGTGGCTCTGGGTGGACCATCTAACAATGTGAACATGATTATTGGTCTTTCTTTGTCTCCATACGTATTTGCTGCATCCTCTGGTAAGGTGTTAATGCTTGATTGCCATGTCTATGGCTGTGATGTGTTAGATGATGCAGGACCCGGTTATTTGGAGGTAGTTGATATTGATAAAATTGAATATTCCTCGGGAAATGGTACCATAATAGCTGTTTTTAGTGATGGAACAGTAAAAGCACTTTACTACAATTCTACGGGGTTTAATGGTACAGAAGTTACGATAACTTATAACTCCACTGATGTGGCTTACGATCCGGATAACCAAATACTATGGATAGCAAATGGAACTCATATTCTTTCGTTTAACGCTTCTTTTGATCTGAAAGGTAACTGGACTGACGTGGACAATTGTTCAGATCCTAACCTTGAAATGGTATCTTATTATGGGGATTCCAGTGCAGTATATGTTGCTGCTTATGACGCCAACTGTAAATATGTTTATGTGCTAAACGGTACTGATCCTCAAAATCCTGTGTTATTATATAGTAAGGATGTAAGTTCATATCCAGAAGTTAAAGAACTTCTTATGAGAAACGTGAATGGTAGCCTTCTATTATTTTTGGTGTTTCCTTCAGTTGTAGAGTACTACAGTGTAGAAGGAGGGTTATCTTGGTTGGGAAATCTCATAGCTGCCGACTTTTATCCTTATAGTTCGGCTTGTTTCTCTAACAATAGGGTCCTTGTAGGAGGTGATAACGGTGTAATGGTGTGGAATTTAGAAAATGCTTCTGATCCGTACATTGAAACATTCTATTATCTTCCAGAAGATAGAGTGAACGATGTTTATTGCACAGATGGTTATGTGTTAGTTGCTACACAGAGAGAGGGTATAATGGCTTTAGGATATTCATTCATTTACGACTATGAAGTTGGTTTGTTTTATGGAAACGGTTCATTATACACTTTTGATTTAGCAGGTGGAAAATTAAGAAAGTACATTTACGATGGTATTCTTAATCTTGATAACGAAACGGAAATTCCAGAGTATGTTGACTCATATAAATCATTCAGAGAAATGCTTGACGGCACCAAAAGAGTCTCCATATCTTCGGGAAGTGGTGGGAACATTTACTTATCGATAGATAATAATATCTATGAATTCAGTAGTGATTTGTCGTTAGTTAAAAAGTCGTCCTTTTATAGTAATATTATTGATCTTGAGGATACTGGAACCTATGGGTACCTGTACGCCATACTTGGGGGTTATAAAGTCGCTGTTGTTAACGCCACAGGCGCTTCTATTGAAGTTTTGAATTCTACATGGTGTAGCTTTGCACCATCTGAAAAGGTTATTGATATTGAGTCTTACAGTTACGATGATAAGAGTTATCTCGCGGTTTTAACAGATAAAAATCTTTACATTCTTCCAGGTTGTAATGTTACAGATCCTCAGGATTTGTGGCTACCTTTATCAAGTCTTTATCTTGGAGATTTAGCTCCTTCTTCAATGTCTGTGGTTAACAGACCGGATGGTGTCTATATATTTTTAACAGGGAAAAGGGATATTCTGTACTCCGTCAATGCTACAAATGCATATGGAATTGAACCTTTGGGAGGTATTCCCAGAGTTCTCTTTGGTAGTGATCTGAAAGTGACAAGAATTGCCGTGGGAGAAACTGGATTTGCTGTGGTGGGGACAAATAAAGGACTTTATGCTTTTAATGTAATAGATCCATCAAGTCCTGTGCTTTTTGGAAAGAGCGAGTATGAGGGACTAATTAATGATGTGACTGTGGCAAATTATGGTGGTATAGTTTTTGTCAGTTCAGGTGGAATTAGAGTTTTTTCAGTCATTTTATCTTCTCCTTCTGGTTCTGCTCCTTCTCTGTTATGTTATCCGTATGGTGTTGTGTTTCTGCCAGATAAGAGACATCTATACAACTGCACCACAGATTCAGTTTATATCAGATGGGATATTGGAAACGATGGAGATTACGAAATTGAAGATTGGGTGACATCCACAAATGTGACCGCTTATATTTACCTTTATCCCGGAGTGCACCCTATAAGGGTCGAGGCTTTTGGTCCGTATGGGAGAAGGACGGAGCAGATGATTTACGCCATAGTTAGTGATGATTGTGCCAATATAGAGTGCCCTGCTGGGAAGATTTGTGGTTGTTTTCTTCCCTTTGCGAGAGGTAAAGGCTATACCAAAACCTTTAATGAGGGAGATGGATTTAAGATACTCTACTGTGCCTACATGAATGGTACAGCCGTAGATTTCTACGATCTTTATTTCTTTTTGGAAACGAATTCTGGTGTTTATGTTCTTTCTCATGACCAGTGGATAAATTGGGAAGATATGTCAACCTCTTTTGTGGCTTCTTATGCTACCTTGAAGAATGAACTTAATAGCTTCAAACCCTATTGCACGGTGGTGGCTTCGGGTATGGTCCCGGAAGGGCTTAGTGGCAATTTTACATTTATAGGTGCCTTTGTTTCTCATAATGGAACTTTGAATGCGTCCAACTTAATGTCTAATATAGCCGTGTTGAACGTGGAGGTGCAGCCGTAGCTTGGTATTAACTGTGTTGGGAAAGGTTGCTGGCTAAATGGATAGGTTTCTTAAATTCAAGGAAGTAAATGTTGTAGATGAGGGGAAAGAAGACACGGATGGATGGAAAATCCTTATTGTAGATGATGAGGAGGATGTTCACAGGATAACCCGAATCGTAACCAAAAACCTTACCTTTGAAGGTAAGCCTATCAGGCTTCTAAGTGCCTACTCTAAGCAAGAAGCCATTGAGGTGCTTCGTAGGCATCCCGATATAGCCCTTGCCATTATAGATGTGGTTATGGAAGACAGACATGCTGGGCTTGATTTAGTTAGATACATTCGGGAGGTCTTGAAAAATAGAAAAACCCGCCTTGTGATAAGAACGGGACAGCCCGGCTATGCTCCACAGAAGGAGGTGGTCCTTGAGTACGACATAAACGATTACAGGGAAAAGACGGAACTTTCTTCAGAACGGCTCATTACTATGATTCTTTCCGGTCTGAGATCTTACAGGGATATAGTGTACTTAGAGAAAGAGGCGGAGGCTCTTAAAGGCATTGTTGAGTTTACCTTGTCAATTACCCATTCCGAAAACGAAGAGGAGTTCTTGAAAAGGGCTCTTACCACGTTGCGTGGCATAGGGGAGAAGTATGGAATAGCTCCTGAAATAGAGGTTATGGGTGTTACTCACGTTGAAGACCTTGAAGTGGATATTTCAAAGCTTAAGGAAAGCTTTGTATGGTGGCGGGATGGGAATAAAGTCTATCTTTTTCTTGCCGGTGAGGATGGGATTGAGAGAGTTGTTGTGGCTACTTTTCCTCGTGAAGTCAAGGGTACAGCCAAAGATGTGCTTGATATATTTCTGCATAATTTCGTAAATGCAAGGGACAAGCTAAAAATGTCTGTGGAGCTTCACGAGACCTTGAATGAGGTGATTCTTACCCTTAGTGAGGTTTTGGAAACGAGGTCGGAGGAGACGGGAGAGCATGTGTACAGGGTTTCAAGTGTTGTTTATGAAATGGCTAAGGCCCTTGGTCTTAGTGAGCAGGAGGCCTTTGAATGGAAGGTTGCGGCTATGGTCCACGACATAGGCAAGGTGGGTATCCCAGACAGCATTCTTAACAAGCCGGCGAGACTGACCCCTGAGGAGTTTGAGGTTATCAAGCAACACACAGTAATAGGCTACAGGATACTTTCAAGGTCTAAAAGAAAGATATTCAAGATTGCCGCTTCCATAGCTCTGAATCACCATGAGAACTGGGATGGGACCGGTTATCCCAACGGTTTAAAAGGCGAGGAGATTCCGTTGGAGGCAAGGGTAACTGCCATTGCCGATGTGTATGATGCCCTTTCCAGCGATAGGGTTTACAGAAGAGCGTGGCCTAAAGAAAAGGTCTTTGAGTACATAAAAGAGAACTCTGGAAGAAAGTTTGATCCAGAGTTAGTTCCCCTCTTTTTTGAAGTGGTCTCTTAGTCTTTGTCTTTCGGTAAAACAAATAGACCAGCGAGTATTACGGCGCTTGTGGTTTTGATGAGGTGGGAGACGGTGGAAGAGGATTTTGTGGGAAGGGCGAAGGTGGTTTTAAAAATGGCATCGGTTATGAAGCCAAAGACAAGGGAGACGGCTATTATAGATGCCAGATATATGTAAAAGGTCTTAGTCCCCAGTCTGGATTTTACAAAGGATAGAGTTACCGTGTTGGTGGCTGGGCCGGCAATGAGGAAGACCACGGCGGATCCGGGGGGAAATCCTTTCTGAACCAAGGCAGCGGCTATGGGGATAGAGCCTGTGGCACACACATACATGGGGACGGCGGCTAAAAGAACCGCTATATATGGAAAACCACTGGAGCTGATTCTGTTGATGAGTGAGCTCGGCACTAAAACCTCTATGGCTGCACCGATGAGGATTCCTGCTGTTATCCACTTTTTTGTGTCTGCTACCAAGGTTCCGAATCCGTAGGAGAGTGCTTCCTTTAGTTTGTGGCCCTCCCGGGGCTCTTCAGCTTTGCAACCTCAGCCGCAACCGCTTTGTTCTTCGGTGGTTTTGTCGCCGGTAAATATGCTCAAAAGGCCTGCAACAATGCCTGCGGTTATAGATGCTAAGGCTCTCATGATGGTTATGGGTAACCCCAAGAGGGAGTAGGTGGCTAAGAGGGAATCAACTCCCGTTGTGGGGGTTGATATGAGAAAGGAAAGAACGGCTCCTTTGCTTGCGCCGTTTCTTTTTAGGAATTCTGCAACGGGTATGACTCCACAGGAGCAGAGAGGAAGGGGCATTCCGAAGAGGGCGGCTTTTATTACGGAAGCGGGATTGTTTACTGAAAGATGCCTGTAAACTTTGTCTTGGGGAATGAGCACATGAAGGATGCCTGCGGTGGCGTAGCCAATAAGCAGGTATGGAGCCATCTCTGAAAATAGCCCCCATGCGCTTTTTATGAAGTTCAGCAGGATCATAGTGAATCTTTGTAGCTTGCCCTTAAC
>WGAU01000078.1 GCA_015494645.1 Aquificota bacterium | reverse complement strand
GAAGTCTTTTACTACGCCGATATCTCAGGCAAGATTATCTCCATTTCAGGTGCCAAGTATAAGCCCCTCAAAGGTCTTTATGTGAGTAACTTTAAGGACTCTGGTATAGATTACTCTTCAATTTTAGATACCATTGTTGTCAGAAGTGTAAGAGAGATAAAAGGAAGTGGCTTTGTGGTTTACGAGGAGGCTATGGATGAGGAGCATCCGATAAGAAAATTCATAGATAAAACCATTTCATCAATTCCCCGTGAGTTCAGTCTTCTTATCGTTGACTCCGGTGGCAGGCTTGTTCAGTTCGGTAAGGAATGGCAGTACATGATAGGCAGAAGGATCAATTTAGGAAGTGTGGAGTCTTACCTTTTTGGCTTTGATACGGTGGACCTTGCAGGGGAAAAGTACGTTGTCAAGTTTGCATCTGTTGCTGGTTTTGATTGGAAGATTTTTGTTATGTATCCCGTGAGCGCTTACTGGAATCGTATCTTAAGAATTATCATTTCATTGGGATTTCCGGTTTTGGTTTTTTCTGCTTTCATGATAGTTGCCTTTGGGAGGTTGATGAGGCTTATCGTTTCCGATGTTAACTCCATGGTAGGTATGGTAGTTACCGGGGATGTTTCAGGCAAGGAAAGGTTGAGTTTTAAGGAGAGTAAGACCATCATGAACAATATAGCTCAGGCGCAAAGGGAGCTTTACAAGTCCAAATGGTTTTTGAGCACTTTACTAAAATCAACCAAGAAAGCCATCATAGTCTTTGACGATAAAGGTAGGCCTCTTTTCTCAAGCAAAGCGGCTGTTTTCCTTTTGGGAAGCGAGAATGCTGAGGAGATTTTGAGGCTGAATCCTTGGATCAAGGAGCTTATGGAGGAGACTCTCGCTAAGGATAGGGAGATTTCTTACGGTAAGAACGTGGTTGAGGTGGTTCGTCCAGATGGTGCAAGGTTGGAGAGGATAGTTAACATAAGAGCTTATCCATATCAGGTTGAGGATATATCGGGCTGTGTTGTGGAGATAGAGGACATTACGGAGGAGGTGGCTACACAAAATCAGTTGATGATAGCCCAAAGGATGGAGAGCTTGGGACTTCTTGCGGGAGGTATAGCCCATGATTTCAATAACATACTCAATGTGATCATCGGTTATGCCCAGCTTATAAAGGAAGGCAAAGATTACGATCCCGACCATGTTAAGAGGTTAGTGGGGATAATTGAAGAGCAGTCCTTTAAAGCGGCAGAGCTTATAAGGCAGCTTCTGGACTTTGCCCGTGCTTCTTCTTCTGAGAAGCAGGTTTTTGATATGAAGCCCTTTCTGAAAGAGTTTATAAAGTTTATAGGAAGAACTTTTCCCAAGGACATCAGGATCATCTATCAGGATTCGGGAGATGGTTCCTATCCCGTTTACGGAAGTGCTTCTCGTCTTCAGCAGGTTTTTCTAAATTTGGCTGTGAATGCGAGGGATGCCATGCCTTCAGGTGGGGAATTAAGATTCACTTTGAGAAAGGAGAGAGAAGGGGAAAGGTCTTTTGTTGTTGTGGAGGTTTCCGATACAGGGGTGGGTATTGAGCCGGATCATCTTGAGAAGATTTTTGATCCTTTCTTTACCACGAAGGGTGAGAAGGGAACTGGGCTTGGGCTCTCTCAGGTTTACGGCATAGTAAAGGAACACGGTGGAACGGTGAAGGTTGAGAGCAAGGTAGGTAAAGGAACCAAGTTTACTATATACTTGCCCGAGGCCACTTCGGAAGATGAAAGCAAAGGGAAGTTCAGAGAGGAGAAACCAGATAAAAAGGTAGCTATTGGTAGGGGTAGTGTTGTGGTGGTTGAGGACAATGTGCAGCTTGCCAAGCTTATAAGGGATTATCTGTCGGCAAGGGGCTACGATGTGAAGGTGTGTTCAACAGTTAAGGAAGGGATAGAGGCTCTTTCTCAGGTAGGGGATGACTTGGGTCTTGTGGTGGCAGATCTTTTCTTGCCTGACGGCAGGGGATCAAGCCTCGTTGAGAGAGCTTTGAGAATGTATCCCAAAGCTAAGGCGGTAATTATCTCTGGGAGGGCGGATGAGCTTATGAAACTGGAGCTTATAGGTGTTTCTGATAGGGTGGTGTTCTTGCCTAAGCCTTTCAACCTGTCAGATCTGCAAGATCTGCTTTAGGAGGGGAGGTTGCCCTGGATACTTAAGGTTTCCGATAGCTTTGGTTCGGCCCATTTTTTGAGAAACTACAGGGGAAAGTGCGAGAACCTGCACGGGCACAACTGGAGGGTTGAGGTGGAAGTGATGGGAAATGAGATAGATGAGGCTGGGATGCTGGTAGATTTTAAGGTCCTGAAGTCGGCTTTGAAAAGGGTAATTGAGCCTCTGGATCACAGGCTTCTAAACGAGGTTCCTCCCTTTGATGTGGAGAATCCTTCTTCGGAAAACCTTGCAAGGTACATATTTCGTAGGTTGCAGAAGGAGCTGTCTGTTAGGGTTTACAGGGTCACCGTGTGGGAGTCTGAGAATGCGTGCGCTACCTATTTTGAGGAATGAAGGGTGAAAGTACTTCTGTGCAACTTTCTTTGATGAAAGAAAGTTCTTTCTGGTAATCAAGGTTGAGTTCTTTCTTGAGCAAAAGGCTGTTGTAGGAAAGAATACATTTGTCCCTCAGGGGTAAATCTTTCTTGGATGCAATGTCCAAAGCTACTGTGGCTCCGAGTTTGTTGTTCATGCCATAGGCCCTGACGGCGGCGTCTTCTACGGCAGCGTAGAGAGTTAGACTGTTTGGGCTGTACTTGGTCCATGCATCTCTTAAGTACTTTTCTGCCTCTTCAAAGTTTCCCTTTGCCTCCAGAATGTATCCCATAAGCAGGCAGGTGGAGGTTCTCTTTATTCCTTCTTTTTTTTCAAGCTTTTTCAGAATGGCCAAGGCATAGTCCAGTTGGCCTGAAGAGTAAAGGCCCAGGGCCTCCCTATAAGCCAGGTTCTCTCTGTCCATGGCCCAGGAGGCCCCGGCAATCAGACTAAAGAGAAGCAATCCTGTTAGCAGCCTCTTCAACCCGTTCATCAGGCATGCAAAGGGCTGCCCTTGCGTAGCCCTCTCCGTAAACTCCGAAACCAATACCGGGGGTGAGTAGCACACCCGCCTTGTCCAGGGCAAGGTTAGCAAATTCCATGGAGGTGTATCCCTTGGGCACCTTGAACCAGATATAGAAGGTGGCTTTGGGTGGCTTCACGTCTATTCCCGCTTTTCTGAGTCCTTCCACGAAGATGTCTATTCTGCGCTTGTAAGTAGCCCTTATCCTGTCAAGTTCCGGTTCGTTGTCCAGTGCAAAGATGGCGGCCTCCTGAACTGCCTGAAACACACCGGAGTCAATGTTAGTCTTCACTTTCAGCAGCCCTTTGAGGATTTCTGGGTTGCCCACCGCCATGCCTATGCGCCAGCCCGTCATGTTGAAGGTCTTGGAGAGGGAGTGGAACTCAATGGCCACATCCTTTGCTCCCGGTATCTCTAAGATGCTGATAGGTGGTTCTTCGTAGTATATCTCGCTGTAGGCTGCATCGTGTGCCACGATGAAGTTGTACTCCTTGGCCAGCTCCACAATTTTTGAAAAGGCTTCTTTCGTGGCCATACCCGCTGTGGGATTGTTGGGGTAGTTTATGAAAAGAATCTTTGTCCTTTCCAGGACGTCCTTAGAGACAGACTCTAAATCGGGGAGAAAACCAAGCTCTTCCCTCAAAGGTACATGGTAGGGCTGTCCTCCTGCAAGCACCGTGGCAGAGTGGTAAACGGGATATCCGGGATCGGGCACAAGGACCACATCTTTTTCTTCAACAAAGGCAAAGGGCAGATGTGCAATCCCTTCTTTGGAGCCTATAAGAGCAACCACTTCTTTTTCAGGATCAAGCTCCACGTTGAAGCGTCTTTTATACCAGCGGGCCACAGCTTCGCGGAATGCCTTCATGCCGTTGTAGGTGGGATATCTGTGGTGCTCGGGCTTTTCAACGGCCTTTTTCATTGCCTCAACAATGGGGGTGGGGGTGGGAAGATCAGGGTCTCCCACCCCCATGTCTATAACATCAACGCCCTCCGCTATCTTCTTTGCCTTCTTTTCATCCAGTTCCGCAAAGAGGTATGCTGGAAGCTTTTTTAGCCTTTCAGCCCACTCCACCATTACCACTCTCCTGTTCTAAGATAGTGATCTATGGCCCTTGCCGCCTTCTTTCCATCTCCTACGGCAAGGATCACAGTAGCGGCCCCTCTGATTATGTCTCCACCGGCAAAGACTCCCTTCTTGGTGGTTTTGCAGGTTTCCTCATCGGCGATGATGTATCCCCATTTATTGGTTTCAAGACCTGGGGTGGTCATGGGCACAACGGGGTTGGCTCTGGTTCCTATGGCCATGATGACGGTGTCCACTTCCATGATAAACTCGGATCCGGGAATGGGTACGGGGCGTCTTCTTCCGGATTCATCAGGTTCTCCCAGCTCCATTCTTATGCATTTTAGCCCTTTAACCCATCCGTTTTCATCGCCAATAATCTCTACAGGGTTTACCAAAAAGTTGAAAATCACACCTTCTTCCTCGGCGTTCTCTATCTCTTCGGCCCTTGCAGGCATTTCTTTTCTGGTTCTTCTGTAAATGATATGGGCCTCTTCGGCTCCTAATCTCAAGGCGGTTCTTACGGCGTCCATGGCAACATTACCACCACCTACCACTGCTACCTTCTTGCCTACTTTAATAGGAGTATCGTATTCGGGGAAGAGATATGCCTTCATGAGGTTGTTTCTGGTTAGGAACTCGTTGGCAGAGTAAACGCCTTTCAGGGTTTCTCCGGGTATGCCCATGAATATCGGAGCACCCGCTCCCACGCCGATAAACACAGCGTCAAAGCCTTCCTTTTCCATGAGGTCGTCTATGGTGACGGTGCGACCAACAACTACGTTACATTCAAACTTTACCCCTAAAGATTTTATGTACTCAACTTCTCTTTCAACGATTACCTTGGGGAGCCTGAACTCAGGAATGCCGTAAACCAAAACGCCACCGGGCTTGTGAAGAGCTTCAAACACCACTACCTCGTGTCCCATAACTGCAAGATCCGCGGCAACGGTAAGTCCTCCCGGTCCTGAACCCACTACAGCAACCTTTTTGCCTGTGGAAGGAGCTATTTCTGGCTTTTCAACGGCTCCGACGGCAGCTTCATAGTCTGCAACAAACCTCTCAAGCCTTCCTATGGCTATGGGAGCTCCCTTCTTATTAAGTACACACTTTTCTTCGCACTGCTCCTCCTGAGGACAAACCCTTCCACAAACCGCAGGCAGTGCGTTGGTCTCTTTGATCTTTCTGGAAGCTTCAACAAACTTTTTTTCCCTTATGAGAGCGATGAATTCCGGGATTTTTACCTCGGCGGGACATCCTTCAACGCATAGAGGCTTCTTACAGAGAAGGCATCTTTCCGCTTCAGCTACAGCCATCTCCTCGGTGTATCCAAGGGCAACTTCATTAAAATTTTTTATCCTCTCTTTGGGATCTTGGCGGGGCATATCCACCCTGTTGAGGTTTAAACCTTTCTTTTTCTCAGCCATTACTCCACCCCTGCAAAGATTTCTGGATGTTCTTTCTTAAACTTCTCAAGGGCAATTTTCTCCTCTTCTTGATAGACGGTGAGCCTGCTCATCAACTCGTCAAAGTTGATGAGGTATCCGTCAAACTCCGGGCCGTCTACGCATACGAACTTTACCTGATCCCCCACGGTTACTCTGCAAACACCGCACATACCTGTTCCGTCAAGCATCATGGCGTTTAGGGAAGCAATACAGGGAATTTTGTAGGGTTCCAAGGTCTTAACCACAAACTTCATCATTATAGCAGGGCCTATGGCTACCGCTTGATCTATCTTGACGCCAGAATCAATGAGTTCCTTCAAGGCATCGGTGACCAACCCTTTCTTACCGTAACTACCGTCGTCGGTGGTGATGATTAGCTCGTCGGATATGGCCCTCATTTCGTCTTCAAGGATAAGCAGGCCTTTACTCCTTGCTCCCAGTATGGTGATGAGCTTGTTCCCTGCTTCCTTCATACCTTTTAGGATGGGATAGAGCGGTGCGATACCAACTCCGCCGCCTATTCCTACGACGGTGCCGAACTTTTCAATATGGGTGGGCTGTCCCAGAGGTCCTACTACATCGGCGATATAGTCTCCGGGCTGGAAGGTGCCTAACTCCCATGTGGTCTTGCCGACCTTTTGGAAGATAATCCTGATAAGGCCCTCTTCAGGTTTCTTGTCCACTACCGTAAGTGGAATTCTTTCACCTTTCTCATGGATTCTTATAATAACAAACTGCCCGGGACGGTGCTTGCGAGCTACCCTGGGAGCCTCCACCCACATCTCGCAGATGGTCGGGTGCCAGTCCCGCTTCTCAATGATCTTGTACATAGTCACCCCTCTCTGAAAGTGATTATTTTAAGGCCTCAAACTTATTAGTTGATAACCCCTTACATGTCAAGCTTGACCCATTGCGCCTTAGTCCTTAAAATCAAAGCCCATGAGGGTTGCATTGCTGGTTATTGCTATAACTTTCACGTTTAGTTCTTCCTACGCGGAGTTTCTGAAGCCCGATCTTTCAAAGCCTGAGGTTAGGTATTTCGTTGAGTACTATCTTAGAGTGGATAGGGGATGGGTGAAAAGCGCTTTCAGAAGGATGGCTTACTATAAAGGTATAGTGCTTAAGGTATTGAAAAAGCACAATCTTCCTGAGGAGCTTGTGGTATTGCCCGTACTTGAGAGTGGATACAGGGGGGATGCCAGATCCAAGAGCGGTGCCTTTGGCTACTGGCAGTTTATGAGGTTTACCGCTCAAAAGTATGGGCTTAAGACGGGCTACTGGATTGATGAGAGGGCAGATATAGAGAGGTCCACGGAAGCTGCTGCCCGTTACATTTCTCGGCTATACGCTGATCTTGGCAACTGGGAGCTGGTGTTGGCATCTTACAACGGTGGAGACGGCTATATAAAGAGACTTGTGGAGAAGACGGGGCTGGACGATTACTGGATGCTGTTGAGAAGCGGGATGCTTTCAAGGCAGGTGAGGGAATTTGTGCCAAGGTTTTTAGCCCTTTTGTGGATATACCAGCACAGAAAGTCCTTGGGTTTTGCAGATCCAAAGGTGGAACCTTTGGACAAGACCTATGTATCTGGTAAGATAGATCTTAAGGCCGTTGCAGCATGGATAGGTATGGACTACCGTGAGCTTACCCAGTTCAACGCCTTTTTGAGAAGAGGAATGGTGCCTCCTTGGGGCAGCCACATATATGTGCCGAAAAGGTACAAGAAAAAGGTCAATGTGGCGTATATGTGGAG
>WGAU01000077.1 GCA_015494645.1 Aquificota bacterium | reverse complement strand
TTCCAATCAGTAAAAAAGCAGTTGAACAGCCTTTTAACAAATCTCGGAGGTGCTCCTATGGAAGGCGGGCTTGCATACCAAGATATAATCAAGAAGATATTTTCCCCAGAAAAGCTGTTTGAAAAGCCTGAAGCTTTGAAGGGCATAAGGGTACTGGATGTAACCGCTGTGGTTTTGGGTCCCGCTGCCGTGGACTTTTTAGCAGAATTTGGAGCCGAAGTTATAAAATTTGAACCAGCCCACGGCGATCAGATGAGGTTCGTTACACCCTTTGCCTTCTTCTGGAAGAACATGTCCCAGGGCTTATGGCAGCAGCAGCACAACAGATACTGGGTAGGAATGCATTTAGGACATCCCAAAGCCAAGGAACTGTTCCTCAAGTTCGTGGAAAAGGCAGATGTGGTGGTGGATAACCTTACCCCTGGAAGACTTGCCCAGTGGGGAGTGGACTACAGTGTGCTAAGAGAGATAAATCCGAGGATCATCCAGCTACATGTATCTGGATTTGGAAGCTGGGGTCCATGGACAGGTAGGACTTCCTACGATGCCATCGCCCAGTCCATGGGCGGACTGGCATACATCACAGGCTTTGAAGACAGAGGTCCCATAAAATCCGGAGTATGGATTGCCGACTGGATTAACGGACTGATGTGCGCCGTGGCTATTGTAGCAGCCCTCAACTACAGGGAAAAAACTGGAGAGGGACAGTTTATAGATATGCAACAGGTTGAAAACGTAATCAGAATGCTGGACTGGACATGGATTTATACCTATCTAACAGGGAAAAACAGGCCAAGGGCTGGCAACAGGGACCTCGCCATCTGTCCATCAGATCTCTTTGACTGCGCCGACGGCTGGGTAGCTATAACCGCCTTCACAGAAGAGGAGTTTAAAGGCCTATGCAAGGCCATGGAGAGGATGGACCTGTTTGAAAAGTATAAGGATCCAACAGAAAGATTAAAGGATGAAAACGCACGGGCGCTACTTAAAGAAATAGCCGACTGGGCAAAGGACAAGCGTTCCGATTACATCGTGAAGTTGGCAGACAAGTATGGGTTTGCCGCAACCAAAGTGCTGGAGGTTGACGACGTTTATCATGGTGAACACTTCAACGAGAGAAAAGCTATACAAGAGTACGAAGACGAAGTATATGGTTACTTCAAGGAACAGGCCTATCCTCCAAGAATGAGCCAAACCCCCAGCAGGGTGAAGTGGGGAGCAAGACCTGTAGGCTTTGACAACGAATACGTGTTTGTAAACATACTTGGGCTACCCCTTGAAGAGGTGAAAAAACTTGAAGAGGAAGGGGTTATATTCAAGTGGAACCCCGACATACCGTCTACATGTCCGCCGCCCGATTGGGACGGCAAATCTGGAATAAAGTACCCCTAAGGAGGTGAAAAGATGGACGAGAAAAAGATAGTTGGAATGGCTATAAACGAAGACTACGCAAAGTTCATATACAGCATAACTAAGCCGGAAGACATTCCCTTCAAGCCTGAAGCGCTCAGTGACATAACCGTACTGGATTTGAGCTACGGAAGCTTTGCTGGACTCTTCTGTTCCTCCATCTTGGCAGAACTTGGCGCAGAGGTCATAAGGATAGAACCTCCCGGAGGAGACATAGCAAGAAAGATGTCTCCCTACGGCATAATGATCAAAGACTCTGGATTGCCCTACATAGTTGAGGGGAGGAACAAGTATCACATAACACTGAACCTTGAAACTGAAGAAGGCAAAGAGATTCTAAAGAAACTTGTTCTCAAATCTGACGTCCTCATAGAAACCTTCAAACCGGGTTACATGCACTCCTTGGGTCTCGGATACGATGTACTTAAGGAAATAAACCCCAAACTAATATACTGTGCCATTCACACCTATGGCCACTTCGGCAAAGAATCCAAGGAGCACTCCAACCAACCCGATTACGATCTCAACGATCAAGCAAGGGGCGTGGTTATGTCTGTTACCGGCGAGCCTGAGTTAGATCCTGAAGTGCCTCAGGAGTACAAAAAGCCTTTGCGCCAAGGAAACTGGATGGGATGGTACGTGGCTGGAGCATGGGCAGCTTACGGCATAAACCTTGCCCTGTTCCACAGATACAGATACGGCAAAGGACAGTTCATTGACTGCTCCCCACCGGAAGGACTGTTTTCCATAGCCAACTACCTATTCCAGTACTACCACATCACTGGAAGAAAGATGATAAGAGCCGGAAACTACGATTACGCTGTCTTTCCCTACTCCTACTTCAAATGCAAGGATGGTTACACCTTTATATCTGGATTCACAGATCCCAATTGGGCAGCTCTGTGTGAGATTATGAACAGACCTGACCTCCAGCAGCAGTTTCCCACCATCAAAGAAAGGCTCACCCCTGAGAATCAGCCAAAGATTCAGCATGAGATAGAAAAGTGGAGCCAGAACTACACTTCCGATGAGATACTTCAGATCATAACTGAGTACAGCAAGCGACCCGATAAAAAAGGCACCGTGGTAACAGGGCGCTTGGAAGAGCCAAAAGATGTTCTTCAAAGGGAACACTGGAGAATGAGAAAGACCTTTGTCGAAATAGAAGATCCCCATTATGGCAAGGTTCTTGTGCAGGATTCCTCCTTCCACGCCATGTCCAGAACTCCAGGCAGGATCAAATGGATATGCAGACCTATAGGGGCAGATAACAACTTCATATACAAGAAAATGCTTGGGTTTGGTCCCAGCAAGATCAAGGAGCTTAAGGAGGCTGGGGTTGTTTAGTATTTATTGAATAATGTTTGATAAAACTTGACACAACAGCGTCAGTTAGTTTAAAAGACAAGCGAAAATTTAGCGAGGAGGATTGCTTATGGCGAAGGAAGAATTTCTCAAATGGGCGGAACAGGAGTTCTCGCTTGAAAAGGTGTTTGAAAAACCTGAGGCATTGGACGACATCGTCATAGTTGAATTCTGTACCCTTATTTTGGGACCTGCCACGCCATCATATTTAGCAGAATTTGGCGCCACGGTCATAAAGATAGAGCTTCCCGGCATGGGAGACACCATGAGATCTCTCACCCCTTGGGGAAGGTTCTTCAAGAATCAAGCCCTTGGCTTCTTGAAAGAAGCCAGAAACAAGTACAGCGTAGGATTGGATCTTCACTATCCGGAAGGAAAAGAGATCTTTATGGAGTTAATAAAGAAGGCCGACGTATTCGTAGAAAACTTGAGGGCCGGAACCTTAGACAGGTGGGGCGTTGGCTACAGACAGATGAAAGAGGTCAATCCAAGAATCATTTATATTGCAAACAACGGCTTCGGACAGTGGGGTCCCTACGTGGATAGGCCTTCTTACGATGCCATCGCTCAATCTGAATCGGGAGAAGCCTGGATCTCAGGATTCCCCGGCAGGCTTCCTATGAAGTCAGGTATATGGCTATGTGACTACTACGGTGCCCTTGTAGCAGCCGTTGGAATACTTGCAGCTCTGCACTACAGAGAACGTACAGGGAAGGGACAATACATTGAGTTCTCTCAGGCAGAAAATATTATGAGGGCCATGGACTGGACGTGGCTCTATCAACACCTCACAGGAAAACCAAGGGACAGATATGGGAACAGGGATGTCGCCATTTGCCCATGTGATATATTCCTCTCAAAAGATAAGGAGTATGTAGCCATAGGCTGTGCCACAGACGAGCAGTTCAAGGGCCTCTGCATGGCTATGGGCAAGCCAGAACTGGCAGAAGACCCAAGGTTTGCTACAAACCTTGAAAGAACAAAGCCCGAAAATGCTGAAGAGCTTCTCAAAATTGTCAAGGAGTGGGTGGCCAACAACGTTTGGCCTGACATTGACAAACTGGCGCAGAAATATGGATTCGGAGCTGAAAAGGTACACAGCGGTAAAGACATATACTCCGATCCTCACTTTGAGATCAGGGGATTCAAGTGGAAGGTCAAAGATCCTATCTACGGCGAGTTCTACGAGGAAGGAGTGGCTCCCAAGCTCAGTGAAACTCCCGGAAGGATCAAGTGGGCTGGAAGACCTGTGGGCTTTGATACCTACTATGTGCTCACCAAGTTTTTAGGCAAGACATGGGACGAGATACAGGAACTGGAAAAGAAGGGCGTTATTGGCAAATGGAACGATATGATTGGAAGAAAACCGCCTGAAGATTGGGACGGCAAAAGCGGTGTTATTTTTCCTTAAAACAAAAACAACTTGAAGCGGGAGGATACAAACATGAGCGAGTTTGCAAAGCCTTGGGCGGAATGGATAAGGGAACATGATGATCCCAAAGATGCAAGACACAAACCTGAAGCTTTGGACGATCTATGGGTAATAGACTGCTCCTACGCAAACATGGCAGGAGCCTTCTGTTCCTCTATTCTGGCAGAGCTCGGTGCTAACGTGATAAAAATTGAGCCACCTCAAGGAGACCCTGCCAGAAAGTTTACCCCCTTCGGGGTCACCCACAAAGGAGAAGGACTGGGCTACCTCAACGAGGGGAGGAACAAGTATCACATAACTCTGAACCTTGAAACTGAAGAGGGAAAGGAACTTTTCAAGAAGCTGGCCAAAAAAGTTGATGTTGTTATAGAAAGCTACCTCCCCGGTACTATGGATGAGTGGGGTATAGGATACAGACAGTTAAAAGAAGACAACCCTGGTTTGATATACTGCGCCATCTACACTTACGGGCAGTACGGTCCAAAGGCCTCCTGTGGCAAGGCGGATGTAGATGTGATAGACCAGGCCATGTCTGGAATAACTTATGTATCCGGCGAATATGTTGAGGACCCCAACGATCCCAAAGAGTGGGAAGTACCCACCAAGCAGGGTAACTGGATGGGATGGTACTGCGGTGGAGCCTACGCAGCCTTCGCCATACTTACAGCTCTCCACTACAGGGACAGAACCGGCAAAGGCCAGATGATAGATCTTTCACCCGCGGAGGCCTACGGAAGGATGATAAACTACAATCTCACCTACTATCAGGCTTACGGAGAAACGGTGGAAAGGGTGGGCAACCTTGATGCTGGAGTCTTCTGCTATACATACTTCAAGTGCAAGGATGGATTCTGCTTCCTTTCAGGTTTTGCAGATCCAAATTGGGCCCTCCTTTGCGAAATCATAGAAAGGCCGGACCTTAAGGAGAAATATCCCACCATATTTGAAAGGCTTAACTTCAACAATCAAAAGGCTGCATACAAAGAGATAGAAAAGTGGACAGTGGACAAAACCTATCAGGAAATATTTGACATAGTCATGAAAGCCAACAAAGAGGCCAAGGAAAGTGGAAAAGGCGGG
>WGAU01000076.1 GCA_015494645.1 Aquificota bacterium | reverse complement strand
GTCTCTGGATAGCTTGCACCGGCTGCCATGTGTATTGTTCCTCCTATCTTTTCGTCAAACAAAATGTCCTTCGTGAAGCGGTTTATGCCCTGATTCATTCCAAAAGCAACCTCCCCTAAAAAGCGAGCGCCCTCATCGGTATCCAGCATTTTATTGAGGAACTCTTCTCCCTTCTCCGCCGTTGCTTTAACGATTTTACCTTTTTCAAAAGTGAGTCTTACCCCCACAACTTCCACTCCCGAATAAACAGCGGGAAAGTCAAAATAAATGTACCCTTCAGCACTGTTTTCTATAGGAGAGGTAAACACCTCACCATCGGGCATATTCCTCTCTCCACAGCAGTTTATCCACTTTCTACCTTCTACCCTTAGAGTCAAATCCGTACCCTCACCCACATACCTCAGTTCTCTCACCTCATTGAGAAAGTCCACTATCTTCTGCTGATCCTCCGCTACCTTTTTCCAGTAGTCCACCGGGTCTTCATAATTCAAACCACACGCCTCATAAACAAACTCCGCAAACTCTTCCGTAGACATCTCCGCATCCTGGGCAAGCCCGGAAGTGGGATAAGCCGTGAGTACCCATTTGAACTCGCCCTTCAACTCCCTCTCGTCCAGAATATCCCTTATCTCCCTGTAGGCAGCTCTGGCCATAGCAACCTTTTTATGATCAACGTTGGTTAGCTCTTTGGTGTTACTCTCGCCTATAATAGAAATAAGTCCATTTATTGTTTTAGCTGTAACCCTGTCTATCTCGCTTATAAACTTCAACTGTTTCTCAGAAGCCAGCCTATAATATGTATAGCTCTGCCCATCAAAAGATAGTCTGACTATGGGATGTGCTCCTCTTCTCAGCACTTCTTCAAAACAAGCCTTCACTAAATCAACCGTATTAACGGTTCCCCTTATCAGCACCTGTTCCCCTTCTTTAACTCCCAAGGAATAATCAACCAACAGCCTTGCCCACTTCTTCACTCTGAAATCCATAGAATCACCCCCTATGCAATGCTAATTGAATTTAGTATAATATTAATCATGGAAGATAAAGCACTGGTGATATTTTCCGGTGGACTTGACTCAACTACCTGCCTTTACTGGGCTATAAAAAACTTCACAGAAGTCGTTACTCTCACATTTAATTACGGCCAGAGACATTGTTTAGAACTTGAATTTGCAAGAATAATCACCGAAAGATTAGGGATAAAGCACAAGATACTCAAAGTGGACCTCGGCCAAATAGGAGGATCCGCCTTAACAGACCATTCAATTCCCGTACCTGAGAGAAAAGAAACGGAAATAGAAAGTGGGGGGATCCCCATCACTTATGTTCCTTTTAGAAACGGCATATTTCTCTCTCTGGCAGCAGCATATGCGGAAGTGATTGGAGCGCAACACATAGTAGGAGGCTGGAACGCTGTTGATTTTTCAGGGTATCCAGACTGTCGCATGCAGTTTATAAAAGCCATGGAAAGAGCCATAAATGAAGGGACAAAGGCAGGAGCTGAAGGGAAACCTTTTACAATACATGCTCCCCTTATAAATCTAAGGAAAGAAGAAATTATAGCTTTAGGATTATCCTTAGGAGCAGATTACTCATACTCCTTGTCCTGTTACAACGGTAGAGAAATCCCTTGCGGAAGATGCGATAGTTGCAAACTAAGGGCTAAGGGCTGGCAAAGACTTGGCTTAATGGATCACTTGTTAGAAAGACTTACAAGGGAAGGCAAGCTTAAAACTTCCCCTTGACACAAACTTGGGGCAGTGTTATTTTTCCTCTCACCTGTAGGGGCGGATAGCTCAGGGGGAGAGCACCGGCCTTACAAGCTGGGGGTCGCAGGTTCAAATCCTGCTCCGCCTACCATAAGCGGGGCCGTGGTGCAGACGGTTAGCACGCCGGCCTGTCACGTCGGAGGTCGCGGGTTCGAGTCCCGTCGGCCCCGCCATTAATCCTCCAAAATCAGGTGAATCAAATACTCCAAATTACCTTTCGTTCCCCTTATGGGAGATTCAATAACTCCACAAACCCTGAAGCCAAGACGAATTGCCGCCCCTTTTACCTTTTCCACAGCTTCCATCCTGTACTCTTCTTTTCTTACAACCCCTCCTTTTCCCACTTTCTTCGGTCCCACCTCAAACTGGGGCTTTATCAAACAAACAGCCTCTCCATTCTTACTCAAAAGCTCCTTAACCTTGGGAAGTACCTTCTCTAAGGATATGAAAGATACATCCACACACACAAAGTCCACCTCTTCCGGAATAGCTTCCCTTGGCATGTGCCTTATGTTGATCTTTTCCATGTTAACTACTTTTGGGTGATTTCTGAGCTTCCAGTGCAGTTGTCCGTACCCAACATCTATAGCATACACCCTCTTCGCACCTTTCTTTAAAAGACAATCTGTAAAGCCGCCGGTTGAAGCCCCAACATCCACACACACCTTACCCTCAACATTTATGCCAAACTCTTCAAGGGCTCTTTCAAGCTTTAATCCACCTCTGGAAACATAGGGGAGCTCCTCCTTTAGCTCTATACACGCATCAACTGGAACCTGAGCTCCAGGCTTGCTAACTACTTCCCCATTCACAAGTACATTTCCCGCCATTACAAGAGCCTTCGCCTTTTCACGACTCTCTACAAGACCCCTATCTACAAGAAGCTTATCTATTCTCTCACGGAAGGATCTTTTTGCCATTTTTTCCGTCCACCGCAAAGTGGGGCACAGCCATCCCTGAAAGCTCTTCCCTCAACCTTGTCACTATGCGAAGGGCCTTTTCTAAAGGAACGAAAAAGTGCTCTGTTCCTTTTACAGGATCGCAGGAGAAAAGGTAGTATGGCCTAACTCCTATGCTTAAAAGTCCCTTAAATAAACGAGCAAGCACTTCAAAGGTATCATTAACCCCTTTGAGAAGAACACTTTGATTGTTAATAGGACATCCCGCTTTAATCAAAGCCTTAACCGCCTTAGCTGCATCAGGAGTGATTTCTCTCGGATGGTTGAAGTGTGTATTTATCCAAACTGGAGAATATCTTTCTAAGATATCAAGCTTTTCATAAACCACTTCAGGAGCAACCACAGGTGCTCTGGTGCCAATTCTGATAATCTTCACACTGGAAACCTTTTTTGGGATTCTCAAGAGTTCCTCAAATACATCATTGGGTAAGGTGAAGGGATCTCCTCCAGAAATGATAACATCCTCTATCTCCGGATGCTCCACAAGGTATTGATAAAACCCAGCAGAATTTACGAATACAAAAGGCGATTTTTTCCAGTTGCGCTTCCTCATACAGAATCGGCAGTGGACAAAGCAGAGATTTGTAGAAATCACCAACAACCTGTCTGTATACCTTCTAACCAGTCCATCAACACCAGTTGAGTTTTCTTCCCCAAAAGGATCCTCCCCACCAGAACCCTCCAGTTCTTCTATGGCAGGAAAGAACTGAGAAAAAACTGGATCTTTCAAAGAAGGTTGCATAACAAGGTTTGCATAGTATTCAGTACAACGAAAAGGATACTCTTTCTCCACTACTTCAGCTTCCCTTAAAAGGGATGAGTCCAATTCCCCCAACACGCTTTCTATTTGCGACACCTTTCTATATATTAGCATACGGGAGCCTTTATACCACGCAAAAAACAATAGCAAGAAAGGGAGGAGGTGCCCCATGAACTTGGTAGAAGTCTTGGGAAAGTACACCACAAGAGTCCCTGCTCAAGAGCTAAAAGGAAGAGTTAAAAAGTTTCAAGAAGCCCTTAAAGCAGACTGTGCCCTTTTGATCCATCCTCCAGATATTTACTACTACTGTGGTAGCAAACAGGAAGGTTTTCTCTTTATACCTAAAGAGGGAGAACCCAAGTTTCTGGTGCTGAAACATGTGGAAAGGGCACAATGGGAATGTCCCTTTGAAGTTGTTCCCTTGAAATCTGTTAGAATTTTGGGAGAAGTCCTAAAAGACCTCCACACAAACTTGAGAACCATAGCCACAGAGCTGGACGTAATTAGCTTGGCTCTATACAATAGAATTAGGAAGGCTATACCAGACAGTGAGTTCGTTGACGCCTCTCAAGTCATCAGAATGCAAAAAGCCGTGAAGTCCAAATGGGAGATAGAAATACTTAAGACATGTGGAAAAATGGTGCAGAAAGCCTATGAGAAGACTGTGGAAATGGCCAAAGAAGGCATGACTGAACTTGAGTTAAACGCCATAGCTATGGCCGAACTCAGAAAACAGGGACACGAGTATGGAGAAGTAATGAGAGGGGGAAGAATGGAAGGATTCGTGGGACACATCCTATCAGGTCCCGCTGCTGCCATTCCCAGTTATATGAACGCTCCGCTAAACGGCATAGGCATATCCTCTGCCATGCCAGCGGGCCCAAGCTTCAAAAAGATAGAAAAAGGAGAAACCATACTGTTTGACTTCTTTGGAACCCACATGGGCTACTTAGTTGACATGACGAGAACCTTTAGCATTGGACCTATTCCCCAAAAGATGAAAGATGCTTACAAGGTCGTTAGGGAAATTCACCAGTATCTAAAAGAAAACTTAAAAGCAGGGGTAAACGCCTTAGATGTGTTCAACGGAGTAATGCAACTTGTACAGAAAACACCCTTCGCAGAAAACTTCATGGGCTATCCCGGAAACAAGGTCAACTTCATAGGACACGGTGTAGGCACTGAGATAAACGACTTTCCTTTCTTAGCCAAGGGGCTTGAGATGGAACTCAAAGAAAATATGGTCATCGCGGTAGAACCAAAGTTCCTATTCCCAGGTGAAGGAGCAGTGGGACTTGAAAACACATATCTAATAACTTCAGAAGGCGCTCTTAGCTTGACAGAAGCCTCGGAAGACCTATTAGAAAAGTAAAAACATACTTAGGGGGCGAGAGCTTATGGGAGCGCAGATTAGGACTTTCCTGTTGCTTTCTGTATTAACGGTGTTGTTCATCGTACTGGGAAGGGTAATAGGCGGACAGACTGGAATGATCATAGCCTTTGGATTTGCTCTGGTTATGAACTTCATCTCCTACTGGTTCAGCGACAAGATAGTGCTGGCTATGTACGGAGCTAGAGAGGTTTCAGAAGCCGAAGCTCCCGAACTGTACAGAATCGTAAGAACCCTTTGCCAAAGGGCAAACCTGCCCATGCCAAAGATTTACATAGTCCCATCCCAAACGCCCAACGCTTTTGCCACTGGAAGGAACCCGGAAAACGCTGCTGTAGCTGTAACAGAAGGAATCCTGAGGCTACTTTCCGAAGAAGAACTAATGGGTGTGCTGGCTCACGAACTGGCCCATATAAAGCACAGAGACATACTTATCCAAACCGTCGCCGCCACAGTAGTTGGTGCCATAACTATGCTCGCGGACTGGGGTAGATGGATGCTTTTCTGGGGTGCCATGGGCAGAGATGAGGAGGATAATAACCCCTTTGGAATCATTGTGGGCATAGTGCTACTGGTTATCGTCCCCATAGCTGCGGTACTCATAAATTTAGCTATCTCCCGATCCAGAGAGTACTATGCCGATGAAGGGGGTGCAAAGATTTGTGGAAATCCCCTCTACCTCTCAAACGCTTTAAGAAAGCTCGCCTATGGCGTTGAAAAGTTCCCCATGGAAAATGTCAACTCTGGAACTGCCCATATGTTCATTGTGAACCCACTCAAAGGTGATGGTATAATGAGTTTGCTTTCCACCCACCCTCCCATTGAGGAACGCATAAAAAGGCTGGAGGAAATGGCGAGGCGGACCAGTTGGTAGAGGACTCTAAATTCTCCGATTTATGCCCCTTCTTATCCAAAGGAGCCAACGAGCTGACCGAGAGGGAAAGGCAAACCCTCCTCGGTCTGCTCGCCAAAACCGTAACCTTCATAGGTAAAGCCAACATTCCACCTTTGCCCCACATCTTTTACAAGTGGTTTTTGGTTCACTGTTATCTCACATCAAAGGGAGTTAGAAACCCCAGCCACGACACTCTGCTCAAAACCTACGAGTACATAGAAGAGCAAATAGAAAAGGCAGAAGCTACAGAAAGGGAAATACAAACTGTTGATAGAGATCAACTGCAGGAAGCGTTACACATAATTCACGAAATTACCAAACTCATAGAAACCTTCACATTAACTGTTGAAGAAACGGAAAAGCGTCTAACAACCCATTTGAAAAAAGCCCTTTCAAAGGAGTCCCCTTCCCAAGAAGACTTGAAGGAGCTACTCAAGGCTTTAGAGTACTTAAAGATGAGTGTTTCCACTGATGCGGACTATATTAACAAAAAGTTAAGAGAAGTAAAAGACAGAATCAACCAGTTAAAGCAGAAGATTGTCTTAGACATACCTGAATGCATGAAGCCAGAAGATTTCAGATCAACAGTCCGAAGGCTACTTGAGACAAGCCCAAGCACAGGTAAGTTCTTCTCTCTTGTTTTGGTAAGGATCAACAACTGGAACGAATGGCAAGACATGCCCCCTGAACTAAAAGCAGAATACTTAAGAAGAGTTTGCAGAATAATAAAAGGGGAACTTAGAAGTAGTGACTATCTATCCTGCTTAAAGGAGGAAGGGATTTTAGCCTTACTGATAAGGGATGTTAGACTTAGCATCGCACTAAGGGTTGTTCAGAGGTTGGAAATACCATTGTCCAAGGTATCTATCCCATATGGGAGCAGAACTCTTAAAAGTAGCTTTGCCTTTGCAATTGTTGAATCAAAACATGTTTATACATACGAGAAGATGATGGAAATAGCCAAGAAACTCTTAAATTTGTGTCCGACAACGTCCAATTCTATAAAGACAGAGGAAGATCTGCTCTGATCCATTGACTTTTTACTGGGCTTGTGCAATTTTAATCCAGAGAAATACAAAAGGTGTTTTATCAATGAGCAAGATTCACAAATTTAATAACAATGTTTGGGAGGGTAGCATGAAGAGATGGTTTTTATTTTCACTCATTGCTGTGTTCATCACATTCTCACTACCCCAAGCTAAGCTTATTCCTGAATCCAAATCCGGATTCAGAAGAGTGGTCATCCCTACCCAGTCCGGTATTGAAGTGAGAATGGGTATGAACCAGATATTCCATATCAACTGGCTCAAAGATCATGATTTCTACAGTGATGCAAGAGATCCGAACTATTTAACAGATCCAGAAGGATTTATCAGGGATAACTTCATGTTCCATCAGGTGTATTTCCCCATTGACTTCGTGAAAAAAGACCAGTGGAAAGCACACATTGTCTTTTCTTACAAAGGAAGTGACTTTGACCAAGGAAAAGACGCCAACGCTGGGACGTTTGAAGGAGTTGACTATGACCGATGGAGGGTAGAAAGGGCAGCTTTTGACTTCAAATTAAACTTTTTGCCCTTCAACGCATGGCTACAAGTAGGACACGACTCCTATTTTGTTGATTACTTGCTGGTCTACGGAGACGATGATCCTGGGATCAGGCTATATGGAAACGCTGGAAAGTTTTCTTTTGATGCCAAGTACGTGAGAAAATCCGAACAGACAGACGAAGCTGACTTTGGAAGTGATTCTAACAGGGACGTATTCGCTATCAAAATGAGCTATGATTTTGGTAAGTTCGCCAAACCAACTTTATCCTTTGTATGGGACAGAAACGGTGCAATGACCCTTTGGCAAAGCTTGCCCAGAATTCCGAGTCCCACTGTGGCTGCCGCCTGCCAAAACCTTCTTATAGCTTGTTCTGGAGGAGATTTAGCCTCCTGTGCTAAGGTAAAACAGCAGTGTTTGTTCTCAGATCTTTCTGAAGCGCTATCCGGCGGCAAGTTGCCCCAATACTCTTCTCTTCCTAAAGACAACGCTGGAACCTGGGATATATACTATTTGGCTCTCTCCTCCACAGGAATAATAGGTCCCTTTAGGTATTTCGCTGAATTTGCGTACCAGTTTGGAGAAGTAGATCTTGATGGCAAAGGCATGTTGATGCCTGACGGAACTTTTGAAGATCAGTTTGATGTCAATGCTTGGGCTGGTATGCTCTTTTTGGCTACAGATTTGGGCTATGTCTTCCCATCCCTGGGCAAATTCGTAGTTAGCTTTGGAGGAGTCTACTTCTCTGGAGACGATGATGCCTCCGACGACGACCTTGAAGGATTTGTAGGAGCCACCTCTGGTTTGAGATTCTTCCCGCTAACTGGATTCTACACCATACCTGTACACGGTGGCACACAAAATCCGGTGATAGGAACTCCCACTTACGCCTGGAACCCCACTGGATGGGGAGTTGGACCTGGTATAGGTGGCTTGGCAGGTCAGCCAGTGGATCTGTACAGCCTCGGAGCTCACGGAGACAATCCAGGACTATGGGCTTTACTGTTTACCATAGACTGGTACCCCACCAAGAAATGGGAAATCAAAGCTCAAGTTAAATACCTAC
>WGAU01000075.1 GCA_015494645.1 Aquificota bacterium | reverse complement strand
TCGGAGATGTGTATAAGAGACAGCTATATATCTTGCTAGACAAAAACTTATAAATGGGTGGGGTTATGGACAGGTAGTGAAATTTCTTTGTAAGAGGCAGCCTGAATATATGTTAAGGGTTTTTGGAAGGTTGAAATCTGATGCATATAAGGGCGGTTCTCATAACACTTTAATATCTATGTTTTTGCAAGGAGGAGTAGTGGGTTTGGTTTTAGGGTTGCCATTATACTTTTATGCTTTTTATATATTGTTTTTTGTTTCGACCAAGAGTGAGAATTTGCTTTATGTTGCAGTGGCATTTGTCTTTTTTGCTATAGTCCTTAACTCTCTAACGGAAGTGATGCTTTTTTCAAAAAGAGGAATGTTACTGCTTTCTCTTCTTGCCTATTGTGGCAATGTGGAGGAAAGTATTAAAAGTAGTGGTTGCGTTCCGTAACTTGCCCCTTGGGGTGGTTGTTGGTATTTTCAAAGCAGGGTCGGTGGAATGGAAGGAAGTGTATTTGTCCTTTTGGTGTTTCTCGTTGGTGTTTTGTTAGGGGGATTTTTTGCGTCTTTCTATTATGTCAGGAAATTAGGTGGTGAAAGGGCTAAAAGGGTTCAGCTTGAGGCTAAGCTTGCTCAGATGGAAGATGCCAGAAATCAGATGCAAGACACCTTTGTATCCTTGGCTCAGAAGGCTCTTGAAGGAAATTCCCGTCAGTTTCTTGAGATGGCCAAGGAGTCTTTGGAAGCGCTTATTGCCAAGGCCAAGGCGGAGTTCTCCCTTAGTGAAAAGAGCATAGAAGGTATGGTAGGTCCTGTGAAAGAGCTTATGGCAAGGTTGGACCAAAAGATCTCTCAGATAGAGAAGGAAAGGGAGGGTGCTTTCAGGAGCCTTCAATCTCAGATAAGGGAGCTTTCCGAGCGCAGCGAAAGGCTGAGGGTGGAAACGGAGAGGCTGTACAGGGCGTTGAGGCAGCCCAAGGTGAGGGGTAGGTGGGGGGAGATGACTTTGAGGAATGCCGTTGAGCTCGCGGGACTTGCTAAGTACTGCGATTTTGATGAGCAGGTGACGGTTAAAAGTGAAGAGGGAATCAACCGTCCCGATATGGTGATAAGGCTTCCAGGGGGTAGGTTTATCGCTGTGGATGCCAAGGTGCCTGTGGATCACTTTCTTGATGCTCTTGAGGCAGAGGATGAACAGGCTCGCGTTGAAGCTCTTAAAAAGCATGCGAGGGCGTTGAGAGAGCATATGAAGAGGCTTTCTTCTAAGTCTTACTGGAAGGCGTTGGGTGAATCCGTGGACTTTGTGGTTATGTTTATCCCAGCAGATTCTCTGCTTGGTGTGGCCCTTGAGATGGAAAGGAACATTATTGAGGAAGGGATAAGAAATGGCGTGGTAGTTGCGACTCCTACGCTCTTCGTGGCCCTTTTGAGGGTGGTTGCTTTGAGCTGGAAAGAGTTTGAGATGACCCAGCAGGTGAAGCAAATTGCTGAGTTGGGAAGGGAGTTGTATAAGAGGGCGTCCACTCTTGTTGAGGCTCTGGATAAATTGGGAAAAGATCTGTCTGCTGCAGTAAAGAGCTATAACAAGGTGGTGGGGTCATGGGAGTCTCGTTTTGCCCCTCAGCTCAGAAAGTTTGAGAGTTTGAGTGTGTCGGGGGAGCTTAAAGAATTGAGGTCTCTTGAGGGTAATGTGAGAGAGGTAAAGAATAATGGGTAAATTGGGTCAGAGGATGGAGGATTATCTGGAGGCTATACTGGTTATATCTAAGGACAATAAGGTGGTTAGGGTAACGGATGTGGCCAAAAAGCTCGGAGTGAAGAAGCCCAGTGTGGTGGTAGCTTTGAAAAAGCTTAAGGAGCAGGGACTTATAATACAGGAGAGGTACGGGTACATTGAACTTACCGATAAGGGCAAAAAGGTTGCGGAGGAGATTTACAAGAGGCATGTTACCCTTTTGAGCTTCTTCACCAAGGTACTTGGTATTCCTGAAGAGCAAGCAGAGCAAGAGGCCTGCGTTATGGAGCATTACTTGAGTCAGGAAAGTTTGGATAAGCTGGAGAGCTTTGTGGAGAGGTTGAAGAAGAAATGTCCAGGCT
>WGAU01000074.1 GCA_015494645.1 Aquificota bacterium | reverse complement strand
GAGGAATACAGCCCACGACCTGAGGAATATGCAACAGCACGTGGTGAGAAACATTGAAAAGGCAAGCAAGCTCATACAGGAATCTTCAAAGCTTGCCTGCATTTCCCTTATGACTGGAAAAAGAGAGTACATGGAGAAAGCTATGGACCTCACCCTCAAAGCGAGGAACTCCCTAAAAGAACTGCACAAACACACAGACAGCAAGGAAATCGCTCAACGGGCCCAAGAGGCATATAAAATGATAGGCTCCTACAGAAAGAGCCTTGACTCCGCATCATCCATTTTTGGAAAGGTTAAGCTCTCAGGTCAGCAGACGGAGCTCTTTGACAAGCTTTTGGGAGAAGGAGAAGCCATAGCAAGCAGGCTGGAAAGCACGAAGGAATCTATAATCAAAGACATTGATAAAAGATTTGTTAAACAGGCTGAGTCAGGAGCGAAAATAACCAAGCTCACGGTGATTCTTATGACAGCCAACTTCCTGATAGGCTTTGCGATAGCTTTTATTCTGGCAAATAAAATCTCCAGCACATCCAAAAAGATCTCCAGTGGCCTTAAAGAACTTGCACAGGGCAAAGGAGATCTAAGATTCAGATTTGAGAAAGGCTCCGACGACGAGCTTGGAGAGGCAACAGGCTGGTTCAACAAGTTCATGGACACCTTAAAAGATATGATAACCACTATCAAGGAAAGCGTAAAGACCATACAAGACTCTGTGACCAGAGTATCCTCCGCATCGGAAGAGCTTTCGGCAAGCTTGGAGGAAACCTCTCAAACAACCTCCAGTCTTGCAGCCACTGCAGAGGAGCTTGAAAAGACCGCCCAAGAGCTTGAAGATACAGCCAGTGCTGTGGCACAAAACGCAGAAACCAACGAGAAGATAGCCACAGAAGGATTTGAACACATTAATCGCCTTTCTCAGGAAATTTTAGGGATAAGGGAAGAGTTTGAAGTAATGGCAGTTAAGATAAAGGAGCTTCAGGAGGAAGCCGAGTCCATCAAAAGCATCGTCTCCGTAATCAATGACATAGCGGATCAGACCAATCTCTTGGCTCTGAACGCCGCTATTGAAGCAGCCCGTGCTGGAGAACATGGCAGGGGTTTTGCCGTTGTAGCAGATGAAGTGAGAAAGCTCGCCGAAAAGACCACCGCCCAAACAAGAAATATTGAGGACATCATTGGAGGCATAAGCAGCAAGATTGAGGATTATGTCCATAGCGTATCACAAAATACCCAGAAGATACTGGAGGTTTCCCAATACGCAGAGGAAACCTTGCATATGCTCAAAAAAGTTAAGGAACACAGCTCCGACACAAAGGTGAGAATACAGGGGATACATCAAGCCCTTCAGGAACAGAAGATCGCCACAACTCAAGTTTCTCAAGGCCTTGCAGAGATCAATGTGGCTGTTGAAGAAGCGTCAAAAGCCCTGTTTGAAATCACAGCCAGCATAAGGGAAGTGCTGCATAGGATTGAAGAGTTGAAGGGTCTAACGGATGGTTTTGTAGTGTGATGCTGTTCCGTAAGGCTCTGACACTTGAAGAAAAGGCAAAGATCTTAGACTCTCTGCTCTCAAGACCCGAAGCCTTCATTGCAATATACAGGGACAAAGTGCTCTACGCATCTCCCGGTGCTCTCCATAAAACAGGCTACTCCCCCGAAGATTTTGACAAAATCCTTGTCTGGGATCTCATTCCTGACGAAAGAATGAGCCAGTTGACCAAAGAAATGGTCCTTAAAAGGGTAAGAGGAGAGCTATGGGAAACAAAGGTTTATCCCCACCTACCTATAAGGAAGAAGAACGGGGAAGTTATTTACATCTACGATATTGTCACCACCGTGAAGCTTGAGGATGGACCTGCTATTCTGGCCATAGGCATTGATTTTACGGAAGAATATCTGAAGGAAGAAAACCTCAGAAGGGAAAGGACCAATCAGATACTGAGCCATATCAGCGATGTGATTTCCATACTTAACCAGCAGGGCATAATTAAGTACATAAGTCCTTCTGTAAAGAGCGTTCTGAACATGGATGAATCCGCTTTTCTTGGCAAAGAACTAAGGGTGGTATCGTCAAGATGTCTTAAAGGAGCTGATATAGAGAAGCTTGAGGAAGTTTTAAAAGAAGCTTTTGAAAATCCAGGTTCCATATTCTCAACGACCATTGAAGCCGATTTGAACAGCCAAAAGAGATACTTTGAAGCTTACTGCCATCTGCCAGAAAAGTGGAAGGATGTAGGACTTGAAGGACCTATACTCTCTTTGAGAGATATTACCGAAGTCAAAAGCTTTGAAAGAAAGTTGTTGGAAATCAAGTACTACGACGTCACCACAGGACTTCCCAAAAGAGCTCTTGTGATTGAAAAGATGGAAAAGATGCTGTCCATAACACAGAGAGAAGGCAAAATAGCCGCAGTGGTTGTGGTTGATATAAAAAACTTCAAAAAGATAAATCTTCTCATAGGCAGAGAGGCTGGAGACAGGATCCTTCACAGGATAGCTCAGCTTCTGGCCAAAAGTGTTAGAAAAAGCGATCTCGTAGGAAGGCTTGAAGGAGACAGATTCGTAATCGTCCTTTCGGGCTTGCAAGGCACTCATCAGGTAGAAGATGCCCTGAAAAGGATAGAAAGGATAACAAGTATCCAAGTGCCCCACAAAGGGGTTTATTTGGATGTAGAGGTACGGATGGGAGTGGCCGTGTTTCCCGACGACGGGATGTATGCAAAGGAGCTTATTGAAAAAGCAGAGAGAGCCCTCATCATGGCAAAAATGCAGGGTAAAGCATATTCTTTCTACTCATCAAAGATGCAAGAAGAGATTGAAAGGAAACTCGCTTTAAAAGAAGAACTGAAGAAAGCCATACTTAACAGGCATATTAAACCTGTTTATCAACCAATACTATCCGTGAAGACTCTTAAGCCTGTCGGGATTGAAGCACTGGCAAGATGGATACATCCTAAAAAAGGTGTAATTTCACCTGCTGAGTTTGTACCCGTGGCAGAAGAAAGCAATCTGATCATAACATTAGGCTATTCCACTGCAGAGCAAGTGTTTAAAGATGTGTCAAAGCTGAATAAAAAGGGAATCCGCCTGTGGGCTGCTGTAAACTTTTCTCCAAAACAGTTCTTTGATCCCAACCTCATACACAGATTATCCGATATGGCAGAAAGGTTTGAGGTAGAACCCAAGCAAATCGTTCTGGAAATAACGGAAAATACCACTGTAGAAAACCCTGAAAAGGCGGCTCAGGTTATTAAGAGCCTGAAGAACCTTGGATTTAGAGTTGCCATTGATGATTTTGGTAAGGGATATTCCTACCTGAGCTACCTGGTCAACTTGGAAGTGGACAAGATAAAGATTGATAGGGACTTTGTGGTAAAGCTATCCCAAGAAAATGGATACAAGGTAAGAAAGATAGTAAAAACCATTGTGGATCTTGCCCATTCCATAGGCGCTTTGTGCGTGGCTGAAGGGGTAGAGAACCAGAATGTTATTGAAGAGCTAAAAGAGATGGAATGCGACGAAGTGCAAGGTTTTTATTTTGCCCGCCCCATGGGATTTACCCACCTGCTTTCGTTCTTTGGTCTTGATGCATCAGCGGTGTGATGATAACCAAGGAACGAAAGCACCATGATGAAGGTTTTGAACATCAGAACCAGCAAGCGTTGCGAGTTTGTAGATATTACACCCCTTGTCAGAAAAGTTGTAGCCGAAAGCAAAGTGAAAAGCGGCGTGTGCCTCATACATGTGCCCCACACCACAGCGGGGGTTATCATTAACGAAAACGCAGATCCCGATGTGGTTAGAGATATTGACAGCACACTCAGAAAACTTGCCCCGGAAGATGGAAACTACAGGCATATGGAAGGCAACTCAGATGCCCACATTAAATCGGTCTTAGTAAATCCCCAAACCTTTGTATTCATTGAAGACGGCAAGCTCGTCTTGGGTACATGGCAGGGAATATTTTTCTGCGAGTTTGATGGTCCAAGGCACAGAAAGATCTACATCAAGATCCTGGAGGGTTAGGTCTATGGGAAAAGAGCATCCCTTTGATAGACTGGTGGATATAATGCACCAGTTAAGGCAGAAATGCCCCTGGGACAGGAAACAAACAAGGGAAAGCTTAAAACCCTACCTCATTGAAGAGGCCTACGAAGTTCTTGATGCAATAGAGAGCAACGACCCAGAAAAGTTAAAAGAAGAACTGGGAGACTTGATGCTTCAAGCCGTGTTTCATGCCGAGATAGCCAAAGAAAAAGGAGAATTTGACATATACGATGTGATACTTTTTCTCTGCAACAAGCTCATATACAGACATCCTCATGTTTTTGGCGATTTGAAGGTGAAGGACGCAGAAGAAGTCCTCAAAAATTGGGAGAAACTCAAACAAAGGGAAAAAAACCACAAGGGATCGGTGCTGGATGGAGTTCCGGAACAGCTTCCTGCCCTCATTCAGGCCTACAGATTGCAGGAAAAGGCATCCAAGGTAGGTTTTGATTGGGAAGATGTTGAGGGGGTTAAGGCTAAGGTTGAAGAGGAGTGGAAAGAGCTGCTTGAGGCTATGGCTAAAAAGGACAAAACAGGGATAGAAGAGGAGCTGGGAGATCTGCTTTTCGCCATAGCTAACCTCGCAAGGTTTCTCGGGATCGATCCAGAAAGCGCCCTCAGAGGATGCAACCGCAGGTTCAAAGAAAGGTTTAAGTTTATAGAAGCCAGACTAAGGGAAGAAGGTAAGAAACCTGAAGAAGTGGATTTAAGCTACCTTGACAGGCTATGGGAAGAGGCCAAGGAAAAGGTGGGATGAGCAGAGTCTTTGCCATAGCTCTGGCAGCTTTTTTTCTCAACCTGCCCTTCGGATTTTTAAGGTTAAGATACAGGAAGTTTTCAGTAGGCTGGTTTCTCTGCATACATGCTCCCATACCCGTTGTTGTATTCTTAAGGCTTGCTACCCACACCCACTACAAGTTCATTCCCGTTTTTTTAGCTACATCGGTGGCTGGGCAAGTGGCAGGAGGCAAGATCAGATACCTCCTCAAGAACAGGGAGGAAGCACAGTGAGGATAAGCAAGAAGGAGATAGTGGAAACCGCTCTTTCTATGCTGGAAAACAGAAGTAACCCATCCAGAGAGGACATGAAGTCGGCAACATGCAAGGCCGTATGGAAGCTTGTAAGGCATGAAGGAGCAGACATTGAAGAAATGCTTCGTTGCCTTGGGGTAGAGTTTAGTGCAGAAGAAAGCCTTGAGGAAAAAATTGATAAGCTCCTCTGGCAGGTTTTTGCAGAGGTTGTGGTGCACATAGACAAGGAGAAGCAGAAATGGTAGATCCTGTGTATGGATTTGTAACCCCAGAAAATTTGGCCCTTCTGGTGGATCTTTACGAGCTCACCATGGCAGACAGCTATCTACGCAGAGGAAAGAATCAAGAGGTTGTATTTGATCTGTTTGTAAGAGACATGCCTACCTGCAGGAACTTTTACGTTGCCGCAGGGTTAGAACAAATACTCTACTATTTGAGCCACCTAAGGTTCAGCAAAGAAGCCATTGACTACCTCAAGTCTCTAAAGCTCTTTTCAGAGGAGTTTCTTGAATTTTTAAGGAACTTTCGCTTTACAGGCAGGGTCTATGCGGTAAAAGAGGGAGAGATCTTTTTTGCCCATGAGCCTGTCATCAGGATTGAAGCTCCGAGGATTGAGGCGCAGATCGTTGAAACCTTCCTGTTAAATACCTTCAACTTTCAGTCCAATGTGGCCTCAAAGGCTGCAAGAATAATAATAGCCGCGAAAGGAAAGGGGTGCGTTGACTTTTCTCCAAGGAGAGACCATGGGTCTGATGCAGCATTGAAGGTAGCAAGGGCCTCTTACATAGCGGGCTTTCTCGGCACGTCCTGTGTTGTGGCAGGTATGGTTTACGGAATCCCTGTGTTCGGTACCATGGCCCACTCCTATATTATGTCCTTCCCTTCAGAACTTGAAGCTTTTAGAGCCTTTGTGGAGGACTTCCCTAACAACTCTGTACTTTTGATAGACACCTACAGCGTCATCTCTGGGGCAAAAAACGCTGTTGTTGTGGCCAAAGAAATGGAGGAAAAGGGGTTAAAACTCAGAGGAGTACGCATAGATTCAGGAGATCTGTCAGGGGAAGCCCGTATCGTTAGAAAGCTTCTGGATGCAGAAGGACTAAGCTACGTTAAGATCTTCCTGTCTGGAGATCTCAACGAATACAAGATCAAAAGACTCGTGGATGAAGAAGTGCCCTGTGACTTTTTTGGAGTAGGAACGGAAATGGGGGTTTCAAAAGACTCCCCTGCTTTAGGAGGGGTTTACAAGCTTGCTCAAGACGAAACAGGACCAAGGATAAAACTCTCCAAAGAAAAGACCACCTTACCCGGCAAGAAACAGGTGTACAGGGTATTTAGAAGCGGTCTCATGGAAAAGGATGTTATCGCTCTTGAAGATGAAAAGGTTGATGGTGAACCTCTGTTAATG
>WGAU01000073.1 GCA_015494645.1 Aquificota bacterium | reverse complement strand
ACCGTTGAAGAGCTTGACTTTCACACACCAAGAAACCTCAACAGAGCCTTTATCATGGAGCTTGCAGGATGCCAGTGGATCAAAAGGCATCACAACCTCATCATCACAGGTCCCACTGGAGTAGGCAAAACTTACCTTGCCTGTGCCTTAGGACACAAAGCCTGTGTGGCAGGATACAGGATGAAATACCACAGAGTGGCAAGACTCCTTTCCAAAATTGCCATAGCCAGAGGAGATGGCACTTACCTTAGTCTCATGAAATCTCTCGTGAAGGTAGATCTTCTCATATTGGACGACTGGGGACTGAATCAGCTCAACAAAAATCAAGCTTTAGATCTTTTAGAAGTGATAGAGAACAGGTATCAAAGGGGGTCCACCATTATAATAAGCCAGGTACCAATAGATGCATGGCACCAGCTCATAGGAGAAGCAAACATAGCCGATGCCATACTGGACAGATTGGTGCACAACGCTTACCGGGTTGAAATGAAGGGTGAGTCTATGAGAAAACAAAAGGGCAAAGTATCCACTTTGGAGTAAAGATCAGTATGCCAGAGCCAGAGTGTTACATAGGGTGGATACTTTCACTGGAACAGGTGGTGAGTTTGACTGGAATATGCACTTACTCTTCCTAAAGGTACGGGCTCCTGGGTTATTCTACATCTTTACGCATATGTGCTCAAACTTTCTCCGACTTTGACACTAACCACCCTTGAGCACTTCTTCTAAACAGACTTTAAGCGATCTGCACATTGAGTTTCAAATCAGTAAACGAGCTTATAAACGAGAAAAGATCCCTGTCCCCCGAAATGGCTGTCAAACTGGCAAGACGGTTTAACACTTCCCCTCAGTTCTGGTTAGGCTTGCAGATGGATTACTACCTATGGGAAGCTGCGAGAAAAATCGGGACAGCTGGGACTGGTTAATGAAAATTTAAAGGGAGGAAAGAAAGATGGAAATAATCATAAAAGACCACGAGTTCAGAAGTGTTTTGGAAGAAGTCTTGCTCAAAATTATCAAGGAAAAGCAAGAGTTATTCAAGGAAATTCTGGAAGAAGTGATAGAAGACATAGCACTGAGCAAAGCAATTGAGGAAGGGAGAAAAGGTGGTTTTGTAAGTAGAGACGAGATAATGGAGATGCTTACTAAATGAAAGTAACGGCAATGATAAGTCATACAAACCAATTTTCAATCAACAGTCCTGGTACTCTGGAGAATTCCATTTCGTTGTTAGTGACGAGTATCAGAGAAAGACTTCTGGCATGAGCCGCTATCAGAAGATCCATACAACCAATAGGTGTGCCTTTTTTCTCCAAGTGAGCTCTTATATCCCCATAATGGGAGGCAGCCTTGTCATCAAAGGGCAGAACTGTAAGAGGGGCCAAAAAGTTGATGAGGGCTTCTCTGTTCTTTTGAGGATTTCTGCTCTTTTCAACTCCATATTCCAGTTCAGCCACGGTTATAGAGGAAACTCCAACCTCTTCAGGGTCAAGAGACGTCAGTCGTTCCAGAACCTTTGCAGGTTTCTTCTTGATTGCGTAGATGCAAATGTTGGTGTCGAGCAGGTAGCGCATTACAGCTCTTCCCTTGCCTCAGCGGCAGGCTGATGTCTTTGATTCATAAAGTCTTCTGTAAACATATCAAGGGATTTTTTCAGTGGACCCCACGGATCATGTGTTGAATAGAGCACGACAACTTCTCCTATTTTCTTGATATAAACCTCCTGTCCTGGAAAGCGGAAATCCTTTGGTAACCTCACAGCTTGGCTTCTACCATTTTTAAAAAGTTTTGCTTTTACCATAGATACCTCCAGATATATACTCGTTGATATATATCATTGTTGAGGCAAAGAATGCAATAGACGAAAGATCACACTAAATCATCCCCGCTGCTTGAAGCAGTTGCTTCACTTCCTGTCCGGACAGCCTGAGATATATTGCCGTGGTGGACAAATAAGCATGTCCCAAAAGCTGCTGCACCGCTGTAACGGGTATGCCTGCCCTCAAAAGTTCTATGGCTCTTGAGTGCCTGAGTACGTGGGGATGGCTCAGTTCCTTGGGAATCCCGGCTTTTCCCGCAGTTTTTCTGAACAATTCCCTGCAGTAACGGCGGAATGCCCCGCCTTCTGTATCTGCAAAAGTTGTTCCACGCATATCCGGATACTCAGCCCAGAACCTTGCAATCTCCGTAAAGACCTTGGAAGGTGCAGGCACCCAGCGATGTTCAGTTTTTCCTTTACGCTTCAAGTTGGGCAGCCTTATCTCATTGCGGTAGAAGTCTATGTCTTCTTCATCCTTTATCTGCAAAGCTTCTCCCAACCTGCACCCTGTGTAGCGAAGAACCAGCCACAAAAGGAAATGGCGCCACCTTTGCCTCCTTCTGCCTCTGGGACTCTCAGTAAGAAGCCTTTGCCATGCACTTTCCCATTGAGAGAGTTGCTCAGGAGTAAGATGCTTTATCCCCACTCCTGAGTGCTCCACAAGCTGAATCGAGCCAACGGGCTTCGGAAACAAATTCTTCTCCTTTAGCAATATCTTTTAAGAATAGAAAACCACAAATCGACATTTTTCTCAAGTAATTCAGCAAGGTATTTTCCACAGGTTGCCCGTGGATTCTTCCCAAAATACTTATTTTGGGAAGTTATATTTGGTCTAAAGATCGAGGATCACTCCACCGTCAAAGAGCTCTCGCTAAGAGGAATTTATACACCGGAAGGATGTGGACCTTT
>WGAU01000072.1 GCA_015494645.1 Aquificota bacterium | reverse complement strand
CTTTTAAAATAGGAGAACATCCAGATGTCCTGCTTCCTGTTATGATAAACTTTGACGGATTCATCCTTACCCATGTAGTGGAACCCATTTACATGTTTGACAAAGAAGAGGTTAAAGACTTCATCCCGCCTTATGAACCCAAATTTAAGCTTGATCCAGACAACCCCGTTACCATGGGTCCTGTGGGACTTCCCGAGATATACACAGAGGTGAAGAAGCAGCAGGAAGTAGCCATTAGGGAATCAAGAAGGATCATTGATCAGGTATGGGATGAATTCGCCGAGAGGTTTGGAAGAAGATACAAAGCCGTTGAGACGTATCACGCCGACGATGCAGAGATTGTACTGGTCACCCAAGGATCTGTCACCGAAGCGGCCGAAGTTGTTGTGGACGAAATGAGAAAGAGGGGCAAGAAGTGGGGAGTTGTTGAGATTAGGCTCTGGCGTCCTTTCCCCTTTGAGGATCTTAAGAAGGTGCTCTGCAACGGCAACATCAAGTGTGCCGTGGTACTTGACAGGGCCATCTCCTTCGGAGGACAGTTGGGCATCGTCATGAGCGAGGTGAGAAGTGCCCTGTACCACGAAAAGGACAGACCTATGGTGGTAGGAGTCACCGCAGGCCTCGGAGGAAGGGACATAAGGTTTGACGAGTACGTGAAGATGTTTGAGCTGGGCGAAGAATGCCTCAGAGAAGAAAAGGAACCCAAAGAAGTCACTATAGTGGGGTTGAGAGAATGAAGAGGAATATGAAGAACTTTGTAAAACAGCTCGTTTACAAAAACGCTCCCAAGGAAGAGTATTTTGTAAGGGGCCACAGAGCCTGTCAGGGCTGTGGACCGGCCCTCGGACTGAGGTACATCCTCAAGGCGTCTGGTCCTAACACCATTGTGGTAAATGCCACAGGTTGCATGGAGATCATTTCATCACCCTTTCCATACACCTCTTGGGCAGTTCCTTGGATACACACTGCCTTTGAAAACACCGCCGCTGTAGCCTCCGGTATAGACGCTGCCATAAAGGTGCTGAAGAGAAAGGGCAGGCTTGATCCCAATAAGAAGATCAACATTATCGCCCTTGGTGGAGACGGTGGAACCGCCGATATTGGACTTCAGGCTCTTTCCGGTATGTTAGCAAGGGATCACAACGTTCTTTACATATGTTACGACAACGAAGCCTACATGAACACAGGCGTTCAAGGATCCTCCGCTACGCCCTACGGTGCTCACACCACAACCACCCCCGCAGGAAAGGTAAAGTTCGGTCAGGGCTACTGGAAGAAGAATGTGGCTGCTATTGCCGCTGCCCATGAGATAAAGTACGTGGCCACAGCCTGTCCAAGCTATCCCCTTGATCTTATGGAAAAGGTTAAAAGGGCCCTTTCCTTTGACGGAGCAGCCTATATACACATGTTCTCTGTCTGTCCAACCGGATGGGGATGTCCCTCCAACAAAACCATAGAGATAGGAAGACTGGCTGTAGAGACAGGCATGTTCCCGCTTTATGAGGTTTTCTTCGGGCACATATATAGAATCTCCTATGAACCACCCAAGGGGTTGAAGCCCGTTGAAGAGTACCTAAAAACCCAGAAGAGGTTCAGGCACCTACCCAAGGAGATCATTGACCAGATACAGGAAAGAATCAACGAGCATTGGGAATGGCTTAAGCTTATGGAGGAAACCACAAGCACAGAAAAGTACGAAAAGAAAGTTCAAGAATTCTTGGCTCAGGCAGTTTAAAAAACGGGAGGGGATCTCGCCCCTCCCCCCTTCTAAGCTAACTATCTATCATCCTTAGGCTCAGGGGTAGCCCAGGATTCCTCATCAAAGTAGAGATCATTGAGATCCTTAGGCTTTTTCACATCAGGAACCTTTATCTCATCAATAGCCTCGTACCTCACAAAGGAAGAGCGATACCAATCCACATCCGGGATGGGAAGATCAAAGTGCTTCATCATCTCGTAGGACTCGTAGAAGTGCCTCCACTGGTTCTCAGATTCCGGATAATAGGTGTAGTCTCTGATAATGTCTGTAATCACAAGATTGGCATCAATCACAAACTTTTGAAACTTCCACCATTTAGTCAGGGAAGCCTCAAGATGGGTAAACCCCATGTAACCCGCTGATCCTTGACCTTTAAGCGCCTCCATACATCTTGCTACAAAGAGGAATAGCCCCGTGTAGGTTTCAACAGGATCGGTAACGAACACATCAAACCTGCCTTTGGCCTCATCGGGAAGCTCGTCTATCACATTGTAGCGCTTGACATAGATATTGTTTATTCCCCTCTTATCGCAAAAGTCCATTATGAAGCGGTTTATCCTCTCATCAATCTCAACAACGGTAACGCTTTTGGCCATACCTGTAAGCCCAATAGCAACGCTCAAGAGATCGTCATCCCCCAAAATGAATATATCCATCCCCTCAATGTCTCCCCTCTGGTACATGAAGGCAAGCCTCTTAATGGTATCTATCGGACGGATAAATCCCTGATCGTACTTACTGGTGGGAAGGGGTCTGTTCTTAGTTACCGCCAAAAATTCCTCAAACAGATCCTTGAAGTACCCCTTTACCTCAACCCCCACCTCGCAGGTAGAGCATTTCACTTCCCTCTCCGGTTCCAGATCCACATCCTTTGCCAGATAGAACTTCCCCCCCTGATAAGTGATGAGCTTCTCATTCATTAGCTCTTTCAATGTCTCAAGAAACTCCACTATGTGGGTATCCTGCTTGTTTATAAGCCTCCAAAAGTCCATGGGCTCTCTCTTCAAAGCCCTTAGTATCTGGTTTCTGATCCTTTTGGACATCTCCACCTCCCTAAATTTTTGTACTCAGGAAAACTTGTATAAATCCGTGTAAGGTTAGTCAAATCTTTTTGCCTTTCCATTCCACTATTCTTGACATAGGGAACTGTCAGTATAAACTGATAAAAGACTTATAAGTTTCCATATTGAAAAAGTTTCAGCAAAGGGGAGGGCATAATGGGTTTTGTGAAGTTTTCCTTAAAGAAAGAGAAGGACGAGCCCGAAAGGGATCACCAAATAGAGAATACCACCAAAGAAGCTACCGTTTCCAATCCTGAAATAGAAATATCATCAGAGTCCGAAAGCGAAGAAACCCCGGCGGCGTGTCAAGAGGGCAACCAACTCTTACACGCCAACAACCTGAGAAAGATCATATCCCAGCTCACCGAAAAAACCCATCAGGGCTACCGTAACATAGAAGAGCTTAAAAAAGCCATTGAGCAAATTGCCTCCGCCGCTGAGGAAACCGCCGGAGCCTGTGAAGAAACCCTAAGTGCCGTTACAGAGATAAGACAGAACTCCCACTTTCTGAAGGCCGAGACCAAACAGGTTGTGGGGGCCATCAACAACATAAGGCGTATATTCATTGAAGCGTCAGACAACTTGAGGGAAACCAAAGCCGGCGTGGAAGAGATCTCAAGAAAATCCAACACCATAGCAAGCCGTATTGACGATCTCTTCACCAAGGACGGGGGCATCACGGATATAGTGAACCTGATTACCAAACTGGCCAAAAGAACCTCCCTTCTTGCCCTCAACGCAGCCATTGAAGCGGCAAGGGCAAAGGAAAAGGGCAAAAGTTTTGCAGCCATAGCGGCAGAGATCAGAACCATGGCCTCAAAGTCCGACAGCTACGCAACCAGAATCAGAAATATCATTGAAGATATACAGGCCAAAATCAAAAGCACAAGAGACAACATCCTTTCCTCTGGAGATAACGTGAAGAGCATATCCCACGACGTAGAGGAAACCGTATCCAAAATGGCCGAGCTGAACCGCCAGCTTGAGGCATCCACCGACCTGATGAATGAGCTACAGAAGTCTGTAGATAAACTGGTAGGTGAGATAGAAGCCGTTCACAAGGGTTCCGAAACCATAGCGGCAGCGGCAGAGGAGGCAGCCGGTGCAGCCAACCAGATCAACGCCACAACATCCACCCAGGTTGTAGCTTTCAAACAGACCAAGGAGGCCATAGAACTTTTAGAAGCCGCATCGGAAAGGATAAAAAGAGGGGAAAATGTTTACAAAGTGGCCAGTGAAGTAGCCACCGCCTCTGCAGAAACCCAAAGCTCCGTGGAAGAGCTGGAAAGCACCTTAGAACAAACCGTTGAAGCCCTTGAACAGTCCAAGCAGGCAGCGGAGATTTCAAAAGACGACGCTGTAAAAAACGCAGAGGTCATTGAAAGTTGTGTTACCCACGTAGAAAGAGCATTTGAAAGAGTCAAGGAAGTCCAGAACAAACTGCACAACATCCTCAAAGAGTATGAAAAGGTTCTGGAAAACATACGCACTATGAGAAACAGCCTTAGGAAGAACATTATAGACTGCGAGCAGTTCAAAACGGAGCTAAACGAGGTCAAGACAAAGATAGTGAGGCTTCACAACGCCATAAGGAAGATAGAGCTTGCCATTGTACAGACCGCAGCCCTATCCATAAGCGGAGCTGTAGAAGCCATCCGGGTGGGAAGCTTGGGAGTAGGGTTCAGCGAGGTAAGCAAGGATATCAGGAACCTTGCCACAACCTCGGAAGAGCACTTGGACAAGGTGATTGAAACCATAGACAAGGTGAGCGAAGGAACGGAGCTTCTCGTAACAGAAATCAACAACATCATACTCACCCAAGAAAGGGAAAATCAAAAGCTTTTGAGACTTGAGACAGAATTCAACAAGAACAAAAATGCATTGATAGATTCCATCAACTCCTTGGACAAGCTTGCTAAATCCATTGAAGAGATCAAAGTGGCCATTGAACAATCACAATTAGCCCTGAACCAGATAAGCGAAGCAGCAGAGATAGCCTTTGAAAACACTGCCTCAGCCAAAGAAGCTGCCGAGGACATACTGAGAATTGTCGGGGACATGAGAAGAATAGTAAGCGAGCTTAACGTTTTGGCAGAAGAACTATCCAGGGGCACCGAAGATGAAGGTAGACCTGCTTGAGTTCAACCTTGGAGACAAGATCTTAGGGATACGAACGGATTTCGTAAAATCCGTGTTTGAGATAGAAGAGGTTGAGCTTGTCCATGGCTCCTCCGGCCATGTAATAGGCCTTGTCAAACACAGCGAGCAGGTCTATCCACTGGTGTGCCCTGCAAGGTTGGTAGGAACGGACACAAAGCCCTGCAAGTCTCCCATAGGAAAGATCGCCATAGCAGTATCCTATAAAGGAAAGGTGTTCGCCCTTCTGGCAGACAGCATTCTTAGAATTGAAGAGGTTGAAAAGAAGATAGAAGAAACCTCTTTGGACTTTCACAAGAAGGAGAAAGAAACCATCATAGAAATCTCTCCGGAATTGATAGAGGAAAGGCTGGATGTGCCCCTACTCATGGAAAAGGAAAAGAAAGAACACCATGTTAGTGAAGAAGAGCTTAAGATAGAGGTGGTTTATCTGATCTTTAGGGTTGGAAGAAGGCTTATTGCCATTCCAGCAGAAAAAGTCAGAAAGGTGGAAGAGATTGACAGCGAGAATGTGGACACCATCCCTACAAGCTCATGGGTAAACAAGGTCTGTATTTTGGCAGACAAGGCCATGAGACTTGGGGATCTAAGGCTTGCTTTAGGGGAAGGCGAAGAAGAAAAAGGTGGCAACTATGTGGTTATCATCGGCAAAGGAAACAAGCAGCTCGGAATAGTTGCCGATGACATAGTTGATCTCCTTCCCACCTACAGGGCACAAATAAGCCAAGGTAGTGAAGACGAGATGTTCAGCAGCTTCTTTAACTACAAGGGAAAGCTCGTATATGTCCTTTCCGAAAAGTTCCTTGACAGCATCCTTGAGCAGAGCGCCCTTGAGGTAAAGACAGAGGACCGCCAAATCAAAGCCACTAAAGAAAAAGAGATTCTGGTGGTACGCATAGGAACCAAAAAGTTTGCAGTAAAGATGGAGAATGTTCTGGGAATACTGAACTACGGCGAGGTGAAGATAACATCCTATCCCACCACAAGCCCCTACATAAAGGGGATTGTGGTTACCAGCACATTCTCTCACCTGCTTTACGACGTGGTGACCCTTCTGGGAGAAAAGGTAGAGATTAACGACGAAACCAAGATTTTAGTCTTCAAAGACGAAGACTGCGAAGGAGCCATTCTAATTTCAGAAATAGAAGATCTCTTCAGCGTGCCTGAGGAAAGGATCTTTTACGACCTAAAACCCCACATAACCGCCGGAGCCGTTCTCAGCCCTAACGGAGAAACAGCAAACCTGCTCAATCTCAAATTCATAGCCCTAAAGGCCTGCCAAAAGGTGGAACCATGAAGGAGAAGGTAAACCTTCTAATAGTCTCACCGTCTGCCATCGCAAGAAAGATCCTGAGTGAAATCTTTGAAGAAGATCTGATATTCGAGGTAGAAAGCGCCAAAGATTTAGATGAAGCCCTGCAAAAACTAAAAAAACAAGAGTTTGACATAGTTCTGTTGGATATTGACTGGAAGGAAAGCAAAACGCTGAACGCCCTAAAAGAAATAAACAGATTGTGCAAATCCGCCATTGTCATTACTCCCGAAGACGTTCCAGAAGAAGCCTTCAACATACTGCACTCAGACAAGTTTACCTACATAACCCGCCCTGGCAGATTCAGCGCAAGTTTAAGAGACATAAAAGATATTATTTACCATAGCGTTAAACACACATGCCAACTGCCTGTAGAAAGCCTCGTTCAAGAAACAAGGTTTATCCTCATCGGCTCTTCCACAGGAGGACCGGGTCTTATAGAAAAGATCGCCAGAAGCTTACCCGAAGACTATCCCCATCCCATCTGTGTAGCCCAGCACATGCCTTCTACCTTCACGGGCCGATTTGCCGAAAGGCTGAACAGCGTAAGCAAGATCAAAGTTGTAGAGGCCAAAAATGGCGAGCTTTTAGAAGCTGGTAAGATGATTATCGCAAAAGGAGGTTACCACCTCCACTTCATGAAGAAGGGAAACAGAATAGCATGCAAACTCGTTCCCAACACCAACGGCAGGTTCTTTGTCCCATCGGTGGATGAGATGTTCTTCTCCGCTGTGGAAGTAATGGACCCGAAAAAGGTAGTGGCAGTTATCCTCACAGGCATTGGAGACGACGGAGCCGACGGCATGGTAGCTTTGAGAAAACTGGGAGCATACACAATAGCGGAAAGTGAAGAAACTGCCGTTGTTTATGGAATGCCTAAAGAAGCATACCTGCGGGGAGGTGCACAGAAGGTCTTGCCCTTTCCGGAAATAGTGGAAGAGATTCTTAGGCTCGGTGCCTAAGGATGAAACTGGACAAAAGGCAATTAACCCGCTTAAGGGACCTTATACAGGAAAAAACAGGGGTATTCATAAGCAACGAAAAGCTTGAAAGCACCTACAAAAGAAAACTGGAAGAGATCGCCAAAAAAAATGGATACTGCGACTTTGAGAGGTTCTACCTTGACATAGCCAAAAAGAGAAACCAGAAGCTCTATTGCGACATAGTAAGTGCCATAACCATAAACGAAACTTACTTTTTCAGAGAATCCCATCAATTTGAGGATCTGGTAAAGCACATAATTCCGGAGCTGCACAAGAAAAGGCATCCCGAAGATACTATAAGTATTCTTAGCGCTCCCTGTTCCACTGGAGAAGAGATTTACAGCATAGCCATTTATATAATGGAAGAGTGCGAAGAAATTTTGAAAAAGAGAAACTTTCTCCTTCTCGGTATAGATATAGACAAAAAGGCTATAGAAAGGGCCAAAAGGGGTATATTTTCCGCAAGAAGCGTACACAAGCTACCAGATCATATAAAAGAAAAGTATTTCATGAAAACAGCCGACGGATACATGG
>WGAU01000071.1 GCA_015494645.1 Aquificota bacterium | reverse complement strand
CCCTCTTGGCAGCCATAATCCCTGCTATCTCAGAAACCTTCAACACATCTCCCTTTTCCACCCCTCCACTTTTGATCATATCAATCACTTGGCAGGGCAGCCTTATCTTCCCCACCGCCTCCGCTTCCCTTCCCGTCTCAAACTTCCATGAAACATCCACCATACGCATGCCTTTCTGCCACCTCCAGATCCTTTCTGGTGTTTATGTTTAAAAATCTAACATCCCCCTCAGGAAAATCCAGAAACACTACATTGTCCAGTCTCTCTATAAGTTCCGAAAGCTTGTAATTGGAAGAATCTATCAAGCGAGCAATCTCTCCTAAAACAATGTTGCTGTAAACCCCTACCACCGGCTGCACTCTGCATCCCACCCTGCAAACAGCCACATCAGCATTCTCCGAAACCCGCCACAGCGCTTCAAAAACATCCACAGTGAGAAAGGGCATATCTACTGGTAAAAAGAGAACTCTTCTGTGACGGAGCAACACTGAATAGACACCCGCTAAAGGTCCTTTCCCTGCCACATCTTTTATTTCCTCAACCCCAAGGCCAAGTTCCCTTTTACCGCATGATATCAACACCACAGAAGCAAAGTTAAAAGCTTTAGACAAAGCGATATCTATGAGTCTTTTCCCACCTATAGTCACGTAAGCTTTGTCCCTTCCCAGTCTTTTCCCCTTACCACCTGCCAACACGCAAGCCACCCTTTCTTGACTTAAAGCCACCAAAGCTCTATTTCCTCGCTATGCTCAGAATACTACTATTGATCATTCTTCTAACTCATATACAGGTCCATGCCAAGGAAATCTACGTACTTTGCGCAATGGGAATGAGAAAACCTGCAGAAGAAGTAGCAAAATTGTATAGGAAAGAAACAGGCCAGAGAATCTACTTGAGCTTTGCCTCCTCGGGTAGACTGGCGATGCAGATGATCTTAGGAGCTCCAGCAGATGCTTTCATATCCGCCTCCAGCTTCTGGACTAACAAGCTCATCCAGAAAGGACTCATAAAAGGCTATACAAAATTAGCCACAACAGACATGGTTGTGGTAACCTCTAAAAGCTCAAAGGCAGAAGATCTCACAGATATATGCAACCTTGAAAGGGTAACTGTAGGCAATCCAAAGCTTGCCCCTTTTGGAAAATACGCCATGGAATCAATAGAAAATTTAGGATTAAAAAGCTGCCTGAAAGGGAAAATAATCTACGCCAACAACGTGGCACAAGCAACTGCATGGACCATCACTGGCAGCACGGACGCTGCCTTTATCTACTACTCCGACTTTCTGGCTTTCAAAAACGAACTAAAGATCATTTCTCACATACCAAATAACAGCCACTCAAAGATCCTGTTCACCGCAGGATGGGTAACTCCATCAGGAAAAGCCTTTGTCAAATTCTTGTGCTTTCCCCAAAACAGAAAGATATTTGAAAGGTGGGGCTTTGAACTTGTCTGTAGATAACAGTACACTCTTTGCCATAAAGCTGTCCCTTAAAATCTCCATTTTATCCACAATCCTTGTAGGGATAATCGGTACTCCAATAGCGTACCTCTTCTCCCGTAAGGACTTTCCACTTAAATGGCTTTTAGAAACCATCTTCTTGCTCCCCTTGGTCTTTGCTCCAACGGTAACTGGTTACCTTCTCCTTATGATCCTCAAAAAAAGTATTCTCTTCACGTGGAAGGCCGCGCTGATAGCTTCAAGCATCGCAGCCTTTCCCCTGTTTTTCAAAACGGCACAGGCTGCCTTCTCAGGGGTTGATCAGGAATACATAGCAGTGTCCTATACTTTGGGAAGAGGCCCCATTTACACCTTCGTGAAGGTGGTTTTACCCCTTGCTAAAAAAGGCCTCGCTGCTGCCCTTGTGCTCTCCTTTGCCAGAGCCATGGGAGAGTTTGGAGCGACCCTCATGGTGGCAGGAAACATTCCCTTAAAAACAACCACTATCCCTATTGAGATATACAACGCCGTATCCTCTGCGGAATTTCAAAGAGCAAATCTACTGGTTCTTTTCGCCGCCTTTACATCGTGTCTGGTGGTGCTTGTTGCAAACATGCTTAGCAAAGATGCTAAAGGTAAAGATTCTTAAAAAGATCAAATCCTTTACCCTTGACATAGAATGGGAAAGCCCATCAAGAAGAACTGCCCTGCTTGGTCCTTCAGGCTCAGGAAAAAGCCTAACACTGAGATGCATAGCTGGACTGGAGAAACCCCAGAAAGGGCATATTTCCCTAAATGGCAAGACTTTTTTTGACTTCAGAGAGGGAATTTTCCTTTCTCCTCAAAAGCGCAATGTTGGCTACCTTCCACAACACCACGCTTTATTTCCCCACATGACTGTGTGGAAAAACATCATGTTTTCCCCCCACGCCGATACTAAATGGGTGGAAAAGCTGATAAAGGCTTCTGCTATAGAAAGGCTGCTTAACCGTTATCCAAAAGAGCTCTCAGGAGGAGAAAAGCAACGGGTAGCCCTTATAAGGGCCCTCTCATCAAAACCTCAACTCCTGCTGTTGGACGAGCCTTTTACTGGATTGCACAAAGAGCTAAAAGAAAAGCTACTCTACGAATTAAAGGTACTATCAGAAGAACTTGGAGTATGGGCTGTTTTCGTGTCTCACGACATAGAAGAGGTGCTTAAATTTTCCGAACATACCGTGATTCTACACAATGGAAAATGCATCCAAAAGGGAAAAACCGAGGAGATTTACCTGAAACCCGCTACCTTAGAAGCGGCCCGCATCATGGGCCACAAAAACATAGTACCGGTAACAATCAACAACGGAAAGCTTATTCTCCCTAACGGCAGCTCCATAGCCACTAAAAAGAATCTGCCGACAAAAGGGAAAGGACATTTATTAATACCACAAGAAGCGGTTGCTTTAAAAAAGGAAGGTGATACCATAAAGCTAAGTTTGTTAGTCAGTCATATTGAGGAAGTGGG
>WGAU01000070.1 GCA_015494645.1 Aquificota bacterium | reverse complement strand
GTACCATCCTACGCCACAGCCCCTGCCCTTATAATGGTAGGAATACTCATGTGTTCAAACGTTCGGGAAATTCCCTGGAGCAGATTGGACGAAGCCATCCCAGCCTTTTTAACCCTTTTCTTCATGCCGGCAACCTACAGCATAGCCAACGGGTTGGCCGCAGGATTCATAAGCTATCCCATAATCAAAAGTCTTTCGGGAAACGCAAGGGACGTGAAGCCCTTCATGTGGGTCCTTTGTTTGCTCTTTTTGATAAAACTTACCCTCTACTGAGGAGGTATTCGGAATGGGAACAGTCTTCAAGCTCTTCGCCGTCTCTCCTCCCGGACTTGAATACGTAACCGCAAGGGAACTGAAAGAGCTTGGGATAGAAGGCAAAGTTGTAAAGGGAGGGGTGGAGTTCAAAGGGACCATCAAAGACATTTACAGAACCAATTTGCATCTGCGAACAGCCAACAGAATATTGGTAAGGGTGGCCACATTCAAGGCAAAAAGCTTCAAAGAACTTGTGGAGAGGGTAAAAAGGTACCCTTGGGAAATCTACATACAGAAGGACCTACCCATAAAGTTAAGGGTAACATCAAGAAAGTCCAAGCTCTACCACACAAAGGCCATAGAAGAAAGAATCGTCAAAGGAATAATGGAAAGAGTAAAGTTTGAACCGCTCATCACCGAGGAAGAGGATTTGGGGGAAAGTATTATAGTCAGGGTGGAAAGAGATCGCTTCACCATAAGCGTAAACAGCTCCGGAGCTATGCTTCACAAACGGGGTTACAGAAGGGAAACGGGAGATGCACCTCTGAGAGAGACCTTTGCAGCAGCTATGGTACTTGAAAGCGGCTGGATGGGAAATGCCCCCCTGATAGATCCCTTCTGTGGATCGGGAACCATACCCATAGAGGCAGCTCTTATCTGCACCAACACTCCTCCTGGTCTCTATAGGGAGTTTGCTTTTGAAAAGTGGAGGATACATTCGGAAGAGCTTTGGCAGAGTGTAAAAGATGAAGCAGCACAAAGCATAAAAGAGTGCAGAGCGTCCATAATGGGCTTTGACAAGGACAGAAGGAGCATAAAGGCTGCCCAGATCAACGCCTTCTTCTCCAGAGTGAAGGCAAACCTATCCTTTGAGGTGAAAAGCTTTCCCGAGCTCAATACGGAAAAGGCCTACATAGTGACCAATCCCCCTTACGGCATAAGGGTTGAAGCCGATAACCTGAAAGAAATTTACGCATCCTTTGGCAGGTGGGTGAAAAGCAACTTCAAGGAGGCCCACGTGGTGATCCTCAGTCCACTGAAAAGATACGTTGAGGCAACAGGCCTCAGGTTAGAAAGGATTACCAGCTTCTCCAACGGGGGAATAAGGGTAGGCCTTTACAGAGGAGCTATTCCCTGACCATAAAGGTTCCACACTTGGGACACCTCACCTGTCTGCATGGAACTCCCCTTTCGTGGGGAACCCTGTAGCCACAATTGGGGCAAACACAGAAGCCTCCCGGCCCACCGAAACCCCTATTCCCCTGTCCCATCCCCTTTCCCGTGCATTCCCCTCTCCTCCAACCCTGTCCTTTCCCCTGTCCTTTTCCTTGTCCGTTCATGCTTCATCCCTCCTCTCGTTGCTCAACCTCTCAAGCTCCTTTATGCGAGCCTCAATGGCATCCCTTTCCCTCTTCAGCAACTCAATCTCCTGCCTTATGCCGAGGCCGCCGAAAAGATCATAAGCGTGTACACGCCTGCCTTTCTCATCGGTGTAATAGGCATGGGGACCCCACCCGCACCTGCAAGGACCCACGTAGGTATAGCCCTCCACGTTGGCACCTCCTCCAAACCAACCAAACCTGCCTCTGCCACGGCCCATACCGTAACCAAAACTCCATCCACATCCTCTTCCACGCATGATTCATCCCTCCTTCCGTTTTATTAACTCTTCCAAATAAACCTTGTATCCCTCAAGAAAGCTTTTGAAGGCTTCCAACCACGCCCTGCCTTCCTTAGTGATGTAGTAGATCCTTTTGGGAGGCCCACCTCCCAAACTCCAAGAAGAAACTACAAAGCCCTCCATCTCCAGCTCCCTCAAAACCCTGTACAGTGCCCCGGGATTCAACCCTTCGTAGAAGGGAGATGTCTGTATCATATGAAGCATCTCGTAACCGTGCTTAGGTCCGGCACACAGACTTGCCAGCACCATAGCCTTCAAAAAATCCGCTTTACCCTTCCGCCACCTCATCTTCAATTTTGAAGATATATACATTTTGAATATAGTCAAGCCCCATGAACAAAATTTTTGAAACGACTATTGCAAAGCAAAGACATTTGGGGTAGTAAGAGCTAAACTCTCATGAGAACGGTTATCTTCGTTTTATCAATCCTAATAATCAGTAGCGGCTGGGGTTTAAAAGCTCAAGAGTGCAACCTGGTGGTCAAGGACAGCTTTAGGGGATTTGTAACCCAGATAAAGCCAAAGATGCTTTTGGTAATCCACGGTGGCTTAAGCTCCATGAATAGAAGCTACGAAATGTGTAAAAAGGTCCTCTCTATAGCCCCCGATGACTACGGAATAGCTTCCTTGGATTTCTCCACCTCCACCATAGGCGGCAAGGAGGTAGAAGAAGCGGTACTGATGGCACAGTGGCTATTAAAGGAAGGCGCCAAGAGCATAGGCCTTCTGGGAGAAAGCCACGGAGCATACATAGCCCTTATGGCATCTCTGTATATAAAGCCCGCCTTCGTTATTGACATAGCAGGCCCCACAGATATGGCTGGCATGTATGCTTACTTCAAAAAGCATCCAGATCTTTTCAAGGATTGGATAAAGGCTGTGGAGATGACCAAAGCCAAATGCGTAGAGGAGGAAAAGAGTGAGGAAACCTGCTTGGCAGAGCTTTCCCCTGTAAACTACGCAGGATTCATGAACTTTCCCGTTCTCATAGTCCACGGAACCCTTGACAAAACCGTTCCCTTGGAACAATCCTTGAAACTTGCAAGAAAACTTATTAGATTTAAAAACAAAGGCATCTGGCTGTTCATCTTTCCGGAGGAGCACAACGTAGAGTTTTCCCAAGAACCGGTCAAGGATTTGATTCTAAACTTTATAAATCCAAAGGGAGAGAAGGATGGAGTGTCTGAAGGCACTGCTGACCAGAAGAAGCATAAGACATTACCAGAACAAGCCGGTGGAAAGGGAAAAGATAGAAAGGATACTGGAAGCAGCCCACTGGGCACCCTCAGGAAAGAATAACCAGCCGTGGCGCTTCATCGTGGTAACAGATCAAAAACTGAGGGAAGAACTGGCCAAACTTACAGTATCCGGCAGGATCATCAGGGAAGCTCCTGTATCCGTAGCGGTGTTCATGGACACATCGGTATCCTATCACAGAGAGAAGGATCTACAGGCTATTGGAGCGTGCATACAGAACATGATGTTGGCTGCTCACTGCATGGGATTGGGAACAGTGTGGCTGGGGGAGATCCTTAAGAACAAGGAAAAGGTGGAAGAGCTTTTGAATGTACCCAAGGAGCTTGATTTTATGGCCCTTGTGGCAGTGGGCTATCCCGCAAGGGAAGGCCGCTCTGAAAGAAAACCTCTCAACGAAGTTATCCTCAAATGGCTCTAAAAGGAGGGGTGGCCGAGTGGACGAAGGCGGGTGATTCGAAATCACCTGTGGGGTGATGAGCCCCACCGTGGGTTCGAATCCCACCCCCTCCGCCACAAATATAAAGCCGGAGGTAAAAAGGTATGGCCGACACTGAGAACAAGGAGAAGGAAGTAGTTACTACAGCACCAGTCTCAGACACTCCCGAACTGAACATGCAAGAGCTCAAAAAGATGACCGTTCCTAAACTTATGAAGTTAGCCAAGGAACTTGGTATCACCGGAACCTCCGGTATGCGCAAACAGGAGCTTATATTCAAGATCCTTGAGGCAAAGGCAGCCCAGAGCGGATATGCTTTTGGTGAAGGCGTACTTGAGATTCTACCCGATGGATTTGGCTTCCTGAGATCTGCATCCTATAACTACCTACCCGGTCCCGACGACATATACGTGTCCCCGTCCCAGATCAGAAAGTTTGGCCTCAAAACAGGCGACTTTGTTTCCGGACTTATCAGGCCACCCAAGGAGGGTGAAAAGTACTTCGCTCTGCTGAAGGTGGAAGCCATCAACGGAGAACCCATAGAGAAAGCAAGGGAAAGGATTCATTTCGACAACCTCACCCCGGTGTTTCCCAACGAAAGACTTAAGTTAGAAACTACACCAGATGAACTCTCAACAAGGGTCATTGATTTGGTAACTCCCATAGGCAAGGGCCAGAGAGGCCTCATTGTTGCACCCCCCAGAACGGGAAAGACCGTTCTGCTCCAGAAGATTGCCAACGCCATCGCCAGAAACCATCCTGAGGTGCACATCATCGCCCTTCTTATAGGAGAGCGTCCAGAAGAGGTCACCGACTGGCAGAGAAACGTGAAGGCAGAGGTGATAAGCTCTACCTTTGATGAACCCCCCAACAGGCATGTACAGGTGGCCGAGGTGGTCATAGAAAGGGCCAAGCGCATGGTGGAGTATGGGAAAGACGTGGTAATCCTCCTTGACAGCATCACAAGGCTTACAAGGGCTTACAACAACCTGGTGCCTTCCACTGGAAGGGTTATGTCCGGCGGGATTGAGGCAAGCGCCTTGGAAAAACCCAAAAAGCTTTTCGGTGCAGCAAGGAATATAGAGGAAGGGGGAAGTCTCACCATTTTAGCCACCGCCCTGATAGAAACGGGAAGTCGCATGGACGATGTTATTTATGAGGAGTTTAAAGGAACAGGAAATATGGAACTGCATCTTTTGAGAGCCCTTGCGGAAAAGAGGATATTCCCCGCCATAGACATCTCAAAATCCGGAACCAGAAGGGAAGAGTTGCTCGTGCCTGACTTTGAGCTGAAACGCATCTGGATCCTGAGGAGGGTACTCTCAACCATGAACCATGTAGAAGCCATGGAGTTTCTGCTGAGCAAGATGAGAAACACAAAAAGCAACCGCGAGTTCCTTGAGTCCATGAGCAGCTAAGCTCATGCCAAAGATCCGTATAAGTCCCGGTGAAAAGAGCGCTTACGTTCCCAAAGGGGAAAATCTTTTCTCCGTCCTCAGGGAAGAAGGGGTAACCTTTCCCTGTGGGGGAAAGGGCATTTGCGGCAAGTGCAAGATCAGATTCGTAAAGAACCCTCCAGAACCCTCTTCGGTAGAGTTAAAGGTGCTTACCCCTGAGGAAATCTCCTCAGGGATAAGGCTTGCCTGCTGCTGCCGAATTGAGGAAGATGCAGAAGTCGCTTTGATGGTTCCGCAAATTGTTCCTTCCCAACTCAAACTGCCAGAGGTAGAAGTTGAAATTGAGGAACCTCTCTGTTCAGGAACCTTTGCCGCCGCCGATATAGGCACATCTACAGTTTACGTAGCCATACATGATGCCAAAGAAGAAAAGATATTTGCCTTTTGGAATCCCCAACGGGCATGGGGTGATGACGTAATAAGCCGACTTCAAGAAGCCCTCCAAAAAGACAAAAAAGAAAGCATGAGAAAGGTTTTAATAGAGAGAATAAAAGACGTCATATCAAAACCAGGGAAACCGTGCGATCTCGTGTCCATAGCAGGAAACCCCGCCATGACCGCCATCTTGGCTGATGAAGATATTGAAAATTTAGCAAGATATCCTTTTTCCTTAGGCAGCAAAGGCTTTAGAAGGATAGAAGAACTTCTGTTTCTCCCCGAAATAGGAGGATTCTTGGGATCTGATGCCTTGAGCCTGCTAACAGTATCCAAACTATTGAAAGCGAATACCCCGTACATAGCAATGGACATAGGCACAAACACAGAGATGTTCCTTGTAAGCGAATATGCCATTTTGGGAACGAGCCTACCTGCAGGGCCCGCCTTTGAAGGGTTTGGAATAAGCCAAGGAATGGCAGCAACAGATGGAGCTATCTATGAAGTTGAAGAAGATCTCACCTTCAAGACCATTGGCCCATTTGCTGAAAGGGGCATCTGCGGGTCCGGACTTGTCTCCGCCATTTACGCACTAAAGAAAAGGGGATTCATAACTGAAGACGGAAAACTTCTTGCCGGAAAGCTTTTCAGGTTTGGAAAGACATTTATCACCCAGAAGGACGTAAGATCCTTTCAAACCGCTAAGGCTGCAGTGCACGCAGGAATAAAGCTACTACTGAAAAAAGCCAATTTAGTTCCCAGCAATCTGAGGACGGTGCTTGTTGCAGGAAGCTTCGGAGGATATCTAAAGGAAGAATGGCTAAAAGGGCTTAATATTCTTCCCGAAGGGACAGAGGCTCCAGTAACCTACATAGGGAACGTTGCCCTGTGGGGCGCTAAGTGGAGCGTTCTTTCAGTAAAGGTCAGAAAGCTCATGGAAAGCTTGAAGAACGAGGTGGAAGTTATACAATTAGCCGAGGAGGAAGGATTTCAGGAAGCCTACTTGGAAGGGATGAGGCTATGACCCAAACCCAAGTGGAAAGCAAGATAAAGATTGAGCGTCTTAAAGATGTGGAATCCCTGATGCCGGAACTTTTAAAACTGTACATAAAGTCGTATCAGGGGCTTGAAGAATACGCATATACAGATCCTTCCTCTATAAGGAGGTACTTCCGCTGGCTTTTCAGGCACGATCCCCAAGGATTTTTCCTGGCCAAGGATAAGAACAGAATTGTGGGTTTCATCGCCGTTGACGCTACCTGGATAAGCCACGGAGAAAAGGTGGGAGAGATACACGAGCTTGCGGTGGACCCAGACCAAAGAGGAAAGGGCATAGCCAAGATGCTGATAGAGGAAGCTTTTAGATACTTTAAAAATAAGGGGTTAAAAAAGTCTGGACTCTGGGTGGGAGAGCACAACAGAGGTGCCCAACATCTGTATCGCAAGTTAGGCTTTGAAGAATGTTATACTAAAGGGATTTGGATAAGAATGGAGAAAAAACTTTGATGCAGCGGTTGACTTTGATCTTCACGGGGCATAGATAGGAGTTAGCAACAGGGAGAAAGGAGATTTACTTGGCAACACCCGGCAACATTTCCCATTCCCCATCCGGGGAAACAAAGTTATCACTTTTATTTTTAAGGAGGTTTTGCGCATCATGAAGTACACAGGTAAAGTAAAATGGTTTAACGACAAAAAGGGTTACGGGTTCATCACCCGTGACGATACAGGCACAGATGTGTTCGTACACTACACCGCCATCAACGAGCCTGGCTTCAAGACCCTGTCCGAGGGCCAGGCCGTGGAGTTTGAAATCATAGAAGGGGCAAAGGGCCCTCAGGCAGCTAATGTAGAGAAACTTTAGCAGAAGCTAAGCCGGGGGTTTGCTCCTTTCTCCCTCCTACCAGGAGGTTGCTCCATGCCGCTTTTCTTAGCCATCCTGGCCCTTGGAATCTTGATCTTTGTGCACGAGCTGGGTCATTTTTTAGCAGCAAAGCTTTTCGGCATATACGTTGAGCGATTCTCCTTGGGATTTGGACCCAAAGTGGTAGGGATCAAATGGGGTGAAACGGAGTATCTTCTTAGCTCGGTTCCTTTAGGGGGATACGTTAAGATGCTCGGCGAAGATGGAGAGGAACCCATCCCCCCAGAGCTTGAAAAGAGAAGCTTCTCCCACAAGCCCTACTGGCAGAGAATCATAGTTGTTCTGGCAGGACCTGCTGCCAATGTGATCTTCGCATGGGCACTCATTTACTGCACTCAGGTGGCAGGAGTGCCGGTACTAAAACCGGAGATAGGCAAGGTTCTCCCTAACTCACCAGCAGAAGAGGCCGGGCTCAAACCCAAAGATGTGATCATCGCCATAGACGGTAAATCGGTAACCTCGTGGAGCGAAATGGCAAAGATCATACACTCAAAACCCAACAGAGAAATAACCCTGAGCGTAAAAAGAAACGGAAAGATCATTGAGATAAAAGTGAAAACTGAGGGCAAGGTGCAAACGGATCCCTCAGGACGCAAGAGAACCATAGGTCTAATAGGAATATACCCGTCTGGATCCACCGTTGTTAAGAGACTTAATCCAATCATAGCCTTGGGAGAATCTCTGAAGGAAACCTACCGCATGGCGTACATAACGGTTAAAGGCCTTGTAATGCTCATTCAACGCAAGATCTCCGTCAAGAGCCTGGGAGGGCCCATACTTATCGTTCAGATGGCATCCAAACAGGCACAGAACGGTTTCTTGCAGTTTTTAATATTCACGGCCCTTATAAGCGTGAACTTAGGAATAATAAACCTATTGCCCATCCCCATCTTGGACGGCGGACACGTGGTCCTATTCTCCATTGAGGCAATCAGAAGGAGACCGCTTAGCCGAAAGAGTAGAGAAATCGCCCAGCAAATAGGGCTGGCCATCATTGTGTTCATCATGCTTATAGCCATGTACAACGACCTTACCCGGTTGTTGGTGCAAAGGGGTAAATGAAAGGCCTCTGGCCCTTACTCCCCATTTTCAAGAAGCCAGCAAGGTATATAGGAAAAGAGATAAACCTAAAAAGGCAAAACTGGGAAGACAGCAAGATAAAGTTTCTCTTAGCCTATCCGGATATCTACGACATAGGCATGTCCAGCTACGGATACCAGCTCCTGTACCATTCATTAAAACAGTCAGGGATTATCTATTGCGACAGAGCTTTTTTGCCGTGGAAGGATCTTTTATTCTACATGCTGGAAAGAAACATTCCCCTGTGGGGACTTGAAAGCCGCAAAGAAGCCCAAAGATTTGATGTGGTGGGGATTCCCCTGCACTACGAACTATCCTATACAAACCTTCTGTGGCTTCTCAAGCTGTCAAAGATTCCCATATTTTCCCATGAACGCAAGGAAGCCGACCCAATCGTTGTAGCAGGAGGACCTTGTGCCTCCAATCCCCTACCCCTTGCTCCTTTTGTGGATGCCTTCTTCATAGGAGAATGGGATACAGGATTAAAAAACATTTTGGAAGATTTAGCCAAGATC
>WGAU01000069.1 GCA_015494645.1 Aquificota bacterium | reverse complement strand
CTACCCCTAACCCCAGGAGGAGGTGAAACCAGCTTCACATCAATTCCTTTCTTCATCAGATACTTAAATTTAGAAAATCTGGTATGAGAATTGAATTTCTTGTCCAGAATTACCCGGATCCTAACTCCTCTCTTTTTTGCCTTTACAAGAGCCTGGGCAATGGGCCTTGAGGTAAAAGCATACATGGCAACATCAATGTACTTCTTTGCCCTTCCTATCTCGTAGATCACCGCATCAGTGCACCCACCGTTAGGGCTGAAAAATACCCTTACATCACCAGCAAAGGCTAAGCTACAGAATAAGCATACAATCCCCGTAAGAGTAAAACCTATACCCCTCTTTAACCGCCTCACTGTAAGCCTCCATCACAAAATCTTTTCCCGCAAAGGCACACACAAGCATTATAAGCGTTGATCTTGGCAGATGAAAGTTGGTCAACAGAGCATCAACCACCTTAAACCTATAGCCCGGATATATAAACAGTGACGTCCAGCCCGAAACGGGCATCACATTTCCTGTTTCATCCGCCGCACTTTCAAGGGTTCTAACTACTGTAGTTCCACAGGCAAGTACCTTTCGCCCTTCACCCTTTGCTCTGTTTATAGCAGCAGCTACATCTTCCGTAACCTCAAAAAACTCATCCTCCATCTTATGCTCTTCAACAACCTCCGCCTTAACAGGTTTAAAAGTACCCAACCCCACATGAAGGGTAACATAAACTATCTCAACACCCCTTGCTCTAAGAGCATCCAACACCCTATCCGTAAAGTGCAACCCCGCAGTAGGCGCAGCGACAGAACCTTCCTTTTTTGCAAAAACAGTCTGGTACCTTTCCACATCACTCTCATCAGGAGATCGCCTGATATAGGGAGGCAAGGGTACCTCCCCTATCCTATGAAGCTTCTCATCAAGGGCACCCTCTGGAAAAAAACGCACAACTCGCTTACCATCCTCTCCGATCTCAACCACACGCCCTTTCAATCCCTCACCAAAATCCACCACCACACCGGGTTTCAAGCGCTTGGCAGGCTTAGCAAGACACTCCCATACATCCTGCTCCAGACACCTACTCAAAAATACCTCAACCTTAGCCCCAGTCTCATGCTTTACTCCCCTCAAACGGGCAGGTATCACCTTAGTATCGTTCAGAACCAAAAGGTAGGAATCGTCTAAAATGTCCACGATCTCCCTGAAAATACGATGCTCTATCCTCTTGCTATCCCTATAGAGAACCATCATCCGGGAAGCATCACGAGGTTCAACGGGATACTGAGCTATAAGCTCCTCGGGAAGGGGATAATCAAACTCCTCCACCCTCACAGCACCAAAGTTCTCAAGTAATCAAGAAACTCCATCTTAAATTCCTGTCTTTTCAATGCAAAATGAACAGTTGCCTTCAAAAATCCCAACTTGTTCCCGCAGTCAAAATGCTCCCCTTCAAAGACCACCCCGTAAAAGGGCCCCTCCTTCGCCATCTCTCTCAAAGCGTCGGTGAGCTGTATCTCCCCTCCTATCCCTGGCTCAACCTTTTCAAGTTTATCAAAAACATCTGGGGTTAAAACATATCTACCAATCACAGCATAATTGGAAGGCGCTTCATCCACAGACGGCTTCTCAACCATGTCTTCAATCAAAAATACCCTATCCTCAATTAGTTTCCCCTGAACTACACCGTAGCGGGATACCTCCTCATCGGGCACCCTCTTCAAGGCTATAACAGGAGCGTTGAAGCGCTCATAAACCTCAAGAAGTTGCTTCAAACAGGGTGTTTCCGCATCCACAATATCGTCACTCAAGATAACCGCAAAAGGCTCATTCCCAACGGCATTTCTTGCTCTCAAAACAGCATGTCCCAAGCCTAAAGGCATACCTTGCCTCACATAAATAACCTCTATCATCTCAGACACTTTCCTTACCTCACGCAATAGATCTTCTTTGCCTGAATGTTCAAGCTTATACTCAAGCTCCCAACTTCTATCAAAATGGTCCTCAAGCGCCCTTTTTCCTCTACCAGTTACAAATACAGCAACTTCTATGCCCGAAGCCAAAGCCTCCTCAACGGTATACTGAATCAGTGGCTTATCCACTAAAGCCAACATCTCCTTAGGCATGGCCTTCGTAGCAGGAAGAAAACGGGTACCCAAACCCGCCACAGGAAAAACAGCCTTCCTAACCATCACCTTCCCTCCTTAAAGGGTAAGCCTCTCCCCCAACAACCAAGAAAAATTCGCCATTCTTCTCAACCACATGCTCAACAAGCTGCCAATAAGCAGAAAGGGTAAACTTGGCTTTAAATTTACCTTTCTTAACCGAACATATAAAACTGTTATCCGAAAGCATTCTCAACGTTCTCGGATCCAACGGTTCTTCGGTGCCATCATTCAAGACAAGCCATAACCAATCTACTCCTTCGTATTCCCTTTCCCTCAAAGCCTCCACAAAAAAAATAAAACCCTCCACCTTCACCTCAACCTTTTGCCTTCCATCGTCCAGAAAATAGCTCTCTCCATCCTTAGATAGAATGCTTTGAAAGTACCTCCTTACCCTCGAATGGGTGATTTCACCATAAGAACAGAACCAAGATCCATCCTTCTTAACAACAATATCCAAATCCTTAGATGCCATACCGTTACTCATTAAAACAGGTATTGACGTTGTTGTAAAGTTGCCATATATATCCCACCGGAAAGCCGGGGCGTAGCGCAGCTTGGTTAGCGCACCTGCCTTGGGAGCAGGGGGTCGCCAGTTCGAATCTGGCCGCCCCGATGTTAAAAGATTAGCGCGGCAGTAGCTCAGCTGGATAGAGCAGCGGACTTCTAATCCGCAGGTCGGGGGTTCGAGTCCTCCCTGCCGCGCCAATAATATCAAGCATTTACAAAAAATTCCCACCACCCGAAAAACCACTCTGTGTGGTATTTGTGTGGTATTTTCACAGAACCTACCTGCTCGTGACTTTGTGAAAAGTCAAAAAACCCCCCCATTTTTTTGAAAGCCCTATATATACTATGGGAC
>WGAU01000068.1 GCA_015494645.1 Aquificota bacterium | reverse complement strand
CTCTAAGAGCATTTTGAAGGCCAAAGCCTTGGCGCTTTTGTTCCCCCAGGGAGCTATATACAGATTTACCACCAAAAGAACCAAGCTCAAAAAGCCACCAAAAGCAAGGGCTGTGTAAGCGAGGCGTTTTGCAGGAACACCCAAGCTCCTAAGAGCTGTTATCTCCATGTCCACAGACAGCCTTGCAAAGGCAACACAGCATCCGATAAGGAAAGCAAGGGGCAAAAGAAAACCCGAAAGGGCCACTATCAGGGATGCTACCAGGGCAATTACCAGAAAGGGGGAGCTTGTGAGCATCAGAGAAACTAAATCAAACATCTTCGTAAGAATCATAACCGCCGACACAAAGAAAAAGGAAATTCCAAGGGGCTGTAAGATCTCGTAGACTATGTACCGATCTATTACTCCCACTCCCTCACCACGCAGGTTGAGGTGAGGCTATCGTGAATGGGTCTCATAAGCACCACGGAAAGGGGAAAGAAAACGGTTCTGAAAAGGCCCCTTACCAACCCAGGGGGATTCCCCTTTTTATCCACAACCACCAGTCCCAACGACCATTTTCCCAAAGTGGTTCCGGCCATTCCGTCAAAGCTCGCAAAGTAGGCCACAAAAAGCAAGGGCCATCCTATCCTCAGATCAAACATGGAAAGCCCCATAAAAAGCACATCAATGAAAAACACGTCTATAACGAGGGCAAAAAAGCGCTCTAACAAAGAAGCCCTCTTGTAAAAGAGATCAACCATGGTCTTTTCCCACAAGTTCCTTCAGAGAAAAGAAATCGTCTCTTATTTTGATGTTTTCCTTCACCTTGCTAAGGACGATAACCGTAGTGTTATCCATGGCATCCACTACTTTGACTTCCTTTATGGAACCATCCTTTTCAATGCAAACCTCTATAAGCTTCACCTGAGATTCTCTCTTGGGCACAAGAAGCAACCTGTTGCCTTTTTCATCAACCTTGAAGAAAGATTTCAACCTATCCGGATCAAAAAGTAGGTCCCTGTAAACTATGGGAAATTCCAAGTACCCCTCCTGAACCTGATCCACAAAAGGATCGTATATGTACACCTTTCTACCATCGGTAACGACCACCTGCTCCTCGGGTGGAGCGTACTCCCAACGGGTTTTGTCTCCCTTTATGTAAAATGTTCCTTCAAAACTCTTTCTCTTGCCGTCGGAGAAGATCACCTCTTGTACAAACCTTCCTTTAACGGAAAAAACCTTGGCGTACCTAACCTTGACCATGTCCAGTAGGGAAGCTGCTGCGGCGAGACTAAGGCATAAAATCGTCAGCGTCGTCAAAGTCAATAATGGTCTCTTCATTGTAATTCTCAAACCTGGTACACTCCTTGAGGAACACCAGCTTAACAGTTCCCGTGGGACCGTTTCTCTGCTTACCTATAATGATCTCTGCTACGTTGGGCTCAGAGGTATTTCTGTTGTAAACCTCATCCCTGTATATGAACACCACAACATCGGCATCTTGCTCTATGGCACCGGACTCCCTGAGATCTGAAAGTTGGGGCCTTTTATCGCTTCTTGCCTCAACAGCCCTTGAAAGCTGGGACACGGCTATCACTGGCACATTCAGTTCTTTGGCAAGACCCTTGAGAGACCGTGAGATCTCGGAAATCTCCTGCTGTCTGCTCTCTACTCTGCCCCTTCCCCTCATAAGCTGAAGGTAGTCTACTATGAGAAGGTCAAGCCCCTTGTCCGCCTGTAACCTTCTTGCTTTGGCTCTCATCTCTAAAACGCTCATGGCCGGAGTGTCATCAATGTATATAGGAGCCTCTGAAAGCTCATCCGCAGCATCTACAATCCTGCGCCACTCGTCCCTGCTGATATTCCCCGTTTTGAGTTTGCGGAAGTCCACCTTAGCCACGGTGGAGAGCATCCTCATGGCCAACTGTTCTTTAGACATCTCCAAGCTAAATATGGCTACGGACTTGCCCTCCTCAAGAGCAACATTTAAAGCAATATTCAAAACGAAAGCGGTCTTTCCCATGCTTGGACGGGCTGCCACTATGATAAGATCGGAAGGCTGTAGCCCTGCTGTCATCATGTCAAAGTCGTAGAAACCTGTAGGAAGACCGGTTATGAGTTGCCTTTTCTGGGAAAGGCTTTCCAGTTGAGCCACCGCCATCTTAACCAGCTCGCGGGAAGGTGAAAAGTCTGTACGGGTCCTTTTCTCTGAAATGGCGAATATTTGCCTCTCAGCCTCGTCCAGAAGCTCTTCAACATCCTTGTCCGATTCCTGACATTTTCTCACTATCTCGTGGCACGTGGCGATCAACTCCCTAAGTATAGCTTTTTCTTTTACTATCTGAGCGTATTTGGTTATGTGGGCGGAAGTAGGGACGAAGGCAGCCAGGTCCATAAGGTAGTCTATACCTCCCGCCTGATCCAATACTCCCATAGATTGGAGCTCACTCTGAACGGTTATGATGTCTATTGGGTCTCCCTTCTCAAAAAGTCTCAGAAAGGCTTGATAGATGTAAGCATGCGCCTTTCTGTAAAAATCCTCAGGGCTTATAAGATCTATCACCCTTATCAGAGACTGATTGTCCAAAAATACCGCACCAAGAACACTCTTTTCCGCCTCAATATTCTGGGGCGGGACAAGCCCCAAGCTCTCGGCGAGTTCCTTCATAAGTTACTCCGGCACAACCTCTATGGCCAGCTCTGCCTCAACTTGATAGGGCAACTTCACTTTAACCGTGTACTTTCCAATGGACTTGATGGGCTCTTCAAGCTCTATCTTCTTCCTGTCAAGCTGGTATCCCATTTGTTCC
>WGAU01000067.1 GCA_015494645.1 Aquificota bacterium | reverse complement strand
TAAGGTGATAGAGAGGGATGCCCTTGCAGTTAGGGCTTTGAATGAGATGGAGAGGTATTCAATCACCTCTTTGGTTGTGGTGGATACTCAGGGGAAGGTGGAGGGAGTTATACACCTCCACGATATACTCAAGTCGGGAATAGTGTGAATCCTTTTGACAAATTCGCCGATAGGTACGACTCCTGGTACGAAAAGTACCCTGCTGTTTTTGAATCGGAAGTGGCAGCCCTTTCAAGGGTGTTATCATGGGAGGGTCTTTTTCTTGAGGTAGGGGTGGGCACCGGCCGGTTTGCCGAAAGACTAAATGTGGCTTTTGGTGTGGATCCTGCCTTCAACGCCTTGAGAATGGCAAAGTCAAGGGGAATAAGAGTATGTAAGGCAGTTGCGGAAAACCTTCCTTTCAGGAATGCCCTTTTTGATGCTGTAATCTTTTGCTTTTCTTTGTGCTTTGTTCAGGACAAAGTGCTCTCGTTGATGGAGGCAAAAAGGGTTCTTAAGGATTCTGGCAGGCTCATAATTGGATTTATAGACAGGGACAGTTTCCTCGGAAAGAAGTATATGGAAAGTGCAAGTGTATTTTACGAATCTGCGAGCTTTTTGAGTATGAACGATTTACAGAATCTTCTTGGTAGATGCGGTTTTAAAACAGTTGATGTCTGGCAGACCATCTTTTGCGATCCTGAAAATATAAAGTCTTTTGAAGAACCTTTAGAGGGTTGGGGACAAGGCGGGTTTGTTGTGGTTGGCGCCGTTAAGGCAAACCCTTTTTGTTCCGCTTGACTTTAACGCTATTTTATAATACCTTTCCAGTAAGCTTCTAAAAACTTCTTCGGAGAAGGTATGATGGTTGATCTAAAGCTGTTTGAGATCACTAAAAAACAGGAAGCCTTGAAAGGTATAAGGGTGCTCAGCGTTACCAGAATCATATACGGTCCATGGGCAGCCACGCTTCTTGGTCTGCTTGGGGCAGAGGTTATCCACGTAGAGTTTCCGGGAAGCGGCGATCTGCTCATAAGAGGGGTTTCCCCCGGTGGTTCTTTTCCTCGGGGACTTTCTCCTGGGATGATGTGTGCTAATGCCAATAAGTATTTTTTGGCGGTGGATCTGAAGCATCCCAAGGGCAAGAAGATATTAGAGGAACTTGTTGCGGTGAGCGATGTCCTTATGGAGAACTTTAAGCCGGGGACCTTTGATCAATGGGGTATAGGTTATAGACAGCTTTCCCAGATAAATCCAGGGCTGGTTTATGTGAGCATGCAGGGCTTTGGAAACTGGGGTTCTTTGAGCAACAGACCAAGCTACGATGCCTACGCTCAAGGGATAACGGGACTTGCGGAAATCACCGGCTTTCCAGAGGCGATACCACTGAAGTCTCAGGCATGGATAGGGGATTTTCTCTCTGGAACGGTGGCGGCTTATCTGACTCTTGTTGCACTTTATTACAGAAGGAAAACCGGCAAGGGACAGTTTATAGATCTATCGCAGGCTGAGGTTCTCATTCGCGCTATGGACTGGACGTGGATTTACATGGGTATTACCGGGAAAAACAGGGAGAGAACTGGCAATAGGGATGTGGCTGTGGTGCCTTCCCTTATAGCGAAAGCGAAGGACGGATTTGTAGCTATAGGTGCTTTTCCCGAATCGGAGTATTTGGCGCTGTGCGATGCCATGAAGGATGAAGAGATGAAATCCTATGTGGCATTGGAAGAAAGGTATAAGCATGCCCGAAAGATTTACGAGCGGATAGAAAGTTGGGTAGCGGAAAAAAGCGTTGAGGAGATAGAGAAGCTTGCCAGAGAATACGGTTTTGCCGCTTCAAGGGTTATGTCTTCTAAGGACATCTATGAGGATTCCCATTACAATTCCAGAAAGGCTGTCTGGAAGTTTGTGGATCCGCTGTGGGACGATCTTGCCTATCCCAATCCCCTTGCCAATCTTGATAAGACTCCGGGCAGGGTTAAGTGGTCCATGAGACCCGTGGGCTTTGACAACGAGCATGTTCTTGCAAGAATCCTTGGCTACAGCGAGGAGGAGATAGAAGAGCTTTACAGAGAAGAGGTTATCGGTAAGTGGGACGAGAAGTTTCCTGCCACCGCTCCGCCTCCGGGATGGGATGGCAAGAAGGGTTTGTTCTATTAGAGACTTTTGGGAGGATGCCATGGCTTGGGAGGAGGTTGCAAGAAGTTTGACGGATCTTGATAAGAACAGGGAAAAGCCGGAAGCCCTCGGTGATATACTGGTGCTTGATGTGAGTTACGGGAGCTTTGCCGGTCTTTTTACCACATCCCTTTTATCCGAGATGGGTGCCTTTGTGGTGAGAATTGAGCCTCCTGAAGGGGATATAGCCAGAAAGATGGCTCCCTACGGTTTGAAGGTGGGGGATTCTTCCATAGCTTACTTGGTTGAGGGGAGGAACAAATATCACATTACCCTCAATATAGAGCACTCCAAGGGTAGGGAGATCTTTGAGGAGCTGGTAGCTAAAGTGGATGTGGTGGTAGAGACCTTTCCCACCGGGAAGTTAGATGCCCTTGATTTGGGATGGGAAAAGCTTAAAGGGATAAATCCTCGTCTTGTCCTTTGTTCTATAAAAACTTACGGCGAGAAGGGCTATTTAGCGGATGAAAAACAAACTCCCGATACATTAGATTACGACACGGTAGATCAGGCAAGAAGCGGCTTTGCATGGACGGTAGGAATACCTGAAGATTACGATGAATTTCCGGAGCACACCCGAGTTCCTACTAAAATGGGTAACTGGATGGCTCACTACGCCGGTGGAGCGATGGCGGCCCTTGCCGTTATGGGTGCGCTTTTGTTCAGGGAAGTCAGCGGGGAGGGGCAGCACATTGACATAAGCCCTGCCGAGGCGCTCATGGCTTTAAACAACTATGCCCTGCATTATTACCATCTCACAGGCAAAGTTATAGGCAGAGTGGCTAACTTTGAGCCGGCAGCTTACGCGTACAACTACTTTCAGGCGAAGGACGGTATGGTTTTTATCGCTGGTTATGCCGATCCCAATTGGAAGGCACTTTGCGATATAATAGGCAGACCCGATCTTGTGGAAAAGTATCCTTCTCTGAAGGACAGGACAAATCCCAAAAACTTCATACCCATGACTCAGGAAATAGAAAAGTTTACCAAGCAGCACACCCGTGAGGAGATTCAGAAAATCTGGCAGAATTACAAGGGCCCTGGAGTTACAGTAGCTGGGGAGGTGCTTAAGCCTAAGGAGACTTTGGAGTTTGATCACTGGTATGAGAGAAAGGCGTTGATAAAGGTTAAGGATAAGCATTACGGAGAGCTTCTTGTTCAAGGGCTTCCTGCCAAGATGAGCGGAACTCCTCCGCGTCTCAAATGGCTGTGCAGGCCTGTTGGGGCAGATAACGAGTTTATATACCGACAGATGCTTGGGTACGATCAGACCTACCTTGAAAGGTTGAGGAAGGAAGGCGTTATTTAAGCTTCCTTTTCCAAAATTGAAAAGTTTGATTTTATATGTTTTAATCTTACTGAAAGCAAAATACTGTTCTTGGGGAGGTGAGTCATGAAGCTGGAAGATATTAAAGTCATAGGTGTGTGCGGTGCTGGAACTATGGGATCTGGAATTGCCCAGGTAGCTGCAGCTTCTGGTTTTGAGGTGATTTTGAGGGATATTTCTGATGAGGCTTTAGAGAGGGGCTTGAACATCATAAAGAAGAGTCTTGGAAGGATGGTTAAGAAGAACAAAATATCTCAGGAAGATGCCGATACCATCCTAAGCAGGATAAAGACCACCAAAGAGCTTTCTGACTTGAAGGATGCGGACTATGTGATTGAGGCTGTCTTTGAGAAGATGGAGCTTAAGAAGGAGATCTTTGGTGAGTTGGACAAGCTTACAAGGCCCGAGGTAGTTTTGGCAACCAATACATCTTCCCTTTCCATAACCGAGATTGCTGCCTCCACCAGCAGGCCCGATAAGGTGGTGGGTATGCACTTCTTCAATCCTGTGCCGGTACTTCCTCTGGTTGAAATCGTTAAAGGACTTACCACTTCCGACGAAACCGTTGAGCTTGCTTATCAGCTTGCCAAGAAAATGGGTAAGTCTCCTATCAAAACCAAGGATCAGCCAGGATTTATTGTCAACAGGATTTTGGTCCCTTACATGAACGAGGCTGCTTGGGCTTACATGGAGGGGGTTGGGAGCGTTGAGGAGATAGACGAGGCCATGAAGCTTGGTGCCAACATGCCCATAGGCCCCCTTGCCCTTATAGATCTTGTTGGGGTGGACATCACCTTGGACGTTCTTGAGGTGCTTTACAAGGAGTTTGGCGATCCCAAGTTCAGGCCTGCCCCTATTCTGAGACAGATGGTCAGAGCGGGGCACTTGGGAAGGAAAACAGGCAAAGGCTTCTACACCTATGAGGACAGGACATAAAACCTAAACAGGAGGTATGAAGATGGCTTACGAGACTCTGATTGTGGAGAAGAGGGAAGACAGGATAGCTGTGGTAACAATCAACAGGCCCAAGGTTTTGAATGCGCTTAACGCCACCGTAATAGATGAGCTTGAGAAATGCTTTAAAGAGCTTCAGGCCGATCCTGACGTAGGTGTAGTTATTCTCACAGGAGCGGGAGAGAAGGCCTTCGTTGCCGGTGCGGATATAACGGGTCTTGTTGAGCTTGATCCCCTTGATGGCAAGAGGTTTGCCGAAAAAGGACAGGCTGTTTTCAATCTTATTGAGAATCTCGGCAAGCCTGTGATTGCTGCCATAAACGGCTATGCCCTTGGTGGTGGATGTGAGCTTGCCATGGCGTGTACCATAAGGATAGCTTCTGAAAAGGCCAAGCTCGGACAGCCTGAGGTAAACTTGGGTATCATTCCTGGGTATGGTGGAACTCAGCGCCTTCCGAGGCTGGTTGGAAAGGGAAGAGCCATGGAGCTGATTCTAACCGGCCGCATGGTAGATGCTCAGGAAGCCTATCAGATGGGGCTTGTGAACAAAGTTGTTCCTCCCGACAAGCTTCTTGATGAAGCCATTGAAATGGCCAAGACCATCCTTTCCAAGGGTCCTTTGGCTGTGAAGTTTGCCATGGAGGCGGTAAACAGAGGACTGGAGGTGAGCTTAGAAGACGGTTTGAAGATAGAAGCGGATCTTTTCGGTATGTGCTGTGCTACCGAGGACAAGGTAGAAGGAACCAAGGCTTTTTTGGAAAAGAGAAAGCCAAATTTCCAAGGCAAGTAATGTCAGGGGGAGGCTTAGGGCCTCCCCTTTTTATTTTCCCGCCTTTTCTGTTATCCTATCCCGCCTTGGAGGATGTCCATGAAGGATAAGCTCAGGAGTCTTCCACAGGTTAGCGCCGTTTTGGAAAGGGAGGATGTGAGGGAATTGCTTTCCTCCTATCCCAGATGGGTGGTTGTTGAGGCCATAAGGAGAGTTTTGGAGGAGAGAAGAAAAAAGATCCTTGACGGTTTGGATGTGGAGGTGTCTGAAGCTTCAGTGGCACAGGAGGTTATTGAGAGGATAGAGTTTTTTTCCCTTCCTTCCCTTAAGAGGGTGATAAATGCTACGGGGGTTGTTCTTCATACAAACCTTGGAAGAGCGCCTTTGCCTAAGGAGGCGGTTGGTGCCATGGCAGAGGTTGCCATGAACTATTCAAACCTTGAGTACGATGTGAAGCAAGGCAGGAGGGGACTCAGATACACCCATGTTGTTGAGCTTCTCAAAAAGATCACGGGAGCGGAAAGTGCCCTTGTGGTTAACAACAACGCCTCTGCAGTTTTTTTGGTGCTGAACACTTTGGCTAAAGGAAAAGAGGTCATTGTGTCCAGAGGTGAGCTTATTGAGATAGGAGGTTCCTTCAGAATTCCTGATGTAATGAAAGCTGCTGGATCTATTCTTAGAGAGGTGGGGACCACCAACAAGACCAAGCTTTCAGATTACGAGTCTGCCATAGGAGAAAACACAGCTCTTATCATGAAGGTTCACACAAGCAACTACAGGATCGTCGGCTTTACTGAAAGTGTTCCCCTTAGGGATCTGGTTGTCCTTGGTGAAAGATACGGCATACCTGTTTATGAAGACTTGGGGAGCGGTCTATTTGTGGATGTGAGACGCTTTGGCTTGCCTTACGAGCCCACCGTTAAGGAATCTCTGAGGGCAGGGGCACATGTGGTCTCCTTTAGCGGGGACAAGCTTCTTGGTTCTGCTCAAGCGGGTATAGTATTGGGGAGAGAGGAGCTGCTGGAAAAGATAAGGAAGAATCCCATCAACAGGGCATTGAGAATAGACAAGCTTACCCTCAGCGCCCTTGAGGCCACCTTGAGGATCTACATGGAAGGGGAAGAGGCTGCTGTTGAGAGGATACCTGTTCTGAGGATGCTTTCGGAGAAGGTAGAAGTTTTGAAGATGAGAGCGGAGAAGGTGGCTAAACTCCTTTCCGAAAGGATTGGAGGATACACCTTTGAGGTGATTGAGGATGTGTCCACCGTAGGTGGAGGTGCTCTTCCCACGGCGGAGCTTCCCACCTTCTGTGTGGCTGTTAATGGAGGAGATTGCCGGGAGATTGATAGAAGGTTGAGAACTCGTCCCACAGTTCCTGTGGTGGGGAGAATCAAACAAGACAGATTACTTCTTGATATGAGAACCGTTAGAGAGGAAGAAGTGGAACTTCTGGTGGAGATGGTGGAGGTGGCTTTGAGATGAAATACGTTATCATTGGAACGGCTGGACACATTGATCATGGAAAAACCTCTTTAGTTAAGGCTCTGACCGGCGTTGACACGGACAGGCTTCCAGAGGAGAAAGAGAGGGGTATAACCATAGACATAGGGTTTGCTCACAGCCAGTTAACGGAAAACCTTAAAGTTAGCTTTGTAGATGTTCCCGGTCACGAGAGACTCGTTAAGAACATGATAGCTGGTGCCTGCGGTATAGATATGGTGCTTCTTGTAATAGCCGCTGACGAGGGAGTTATGCCCCAGACCGTGGAGCATCTTAATATATGTGAGGTATTGGGAATAGATAAGGGTGTGGTTGCCCTTACTAAGATAGATAAAGTGGACAGGGACAAACTCGCGGAGGTGGGGGAGGAAGTCAGGCTTTTCCTTCAGGATACATCTTTTAGGGATGCACCTGTTGTTCCTGTTTCCTCAAAAACAGGGGAGGGATTGGATGAGCTCATAAGAACTATAGAAGGGGTGGCCCTTCAGGTGGAAAGAAAAAGGGATGTTTCTGCCTTTCGCATGCCAGTGGACAGGGTCTTTGTGGTGAAAGGGTTTGGCACAGTGGTGACAGGAACTGTCTTTTCTGGAAAGGTGGAGTTAAAGGACGAGATTGAGATCCTTCCACAGAGGATAAGGGCTAAAGTGAGGAATATACAGGTTCAAGGAGAGGATGTGGAGCGCTCTCAAGCTGGATTCAGAACGGCTGTTAACCTTCAGGGAGTGGAGGCTTCTCAGATTGAACGTGGAGATGTGTTGGTTCAGCCTGGAATGTTTAGGTCTTCGCAGATAGTTGATTGTAGGATAAGACTCTTCAGGGATGCCAAGCCCCTTAAGGATCTTGCCCCTGTTAGAGTGCATGTTGCCACAAAGGAGGCCATTGGCAGGGTTAAGTTTTTGGACAGGGAGGCGTTAAAGCCTGGGGAATGGTGCTACTGCAGGATACATCTTGATGAGCCTATTGTTGCGGCAAATGGTGAGCCTGTTGTTATCAGGAGCTATTCTCCTATTTACACCATAGGAGGAGGAACCATCCTTGATGCCGTGGGGGATGGGAGGAGAATAAAGCGCTCTGTTCTTGCTAATAGACTGGAAAGGCTTGATGGGAGGGGAGATGCGGACAGGGCCAAACTCTTTCTGGATTGGGCGCCAAAGGGAATGGAGTTGGATGAGCTGCGTTTGAAGCTTTTGGATCCTGCAAGAGCAGAGGAGATTGTAAAGGATTTGATGGAACAGGGGTTGCTGGTTAAGGCTGGAAGTCGCCTTTTCAGCACCAAGGTGGCTGAGAAAATCAAAGACAGGATAAAAGAGATAGTAGCAACAGAGGCGCAAAGGGATAAACTCTTTGTAAGGATCTCTTATAAGGAAATTTCCCACAAGTTGGGGCTTCCTGAAGATGTTATCAGGGACTTGGCTTTTGGAATAGAGGGGGTAAAGGTTGATTCTAAAGGCCTTTCCTTCGGTGAGGACCGTGAGGATGTAGGCGAATTAGTTTATGAAGTGGAAAAGGCCTTTGAAAAGGCTGGGCTTACCGTTCCAGCAGTTGATGAGGTTTTTGATAGCTTGGGGATAACCGATAAGGAGGAGAAGAGAAGGATCCTTCGTTATCTTATTGAAAATAAGGTTCTTGTCAGGGTTAGTATGGGTATAGTGGTTCACAAAAAGCATATAAATAGGTTGATCTCTGAAGTGAATAGGTTCTTTGAAAAGCGCAAAGAGATGAAAGTTTCGGACTTCAAAAATATTTTTGGCCTTAGCAGAAAGTACGCTATTCCATACCTTGAGTTTCTTGATAAAATAGGACTGACTAAAAGGGTAGGGAATGTAAGAAAAAAGAGGTGAATTATGGAGTTGAGGCATATAGAGGTCTTTGTTGAAGTGGCAAAGACAAAGAGTTTCACGAAAGCGGCAGAGAATCTCGGGCTTTCTCAGCCTACGGTAAGTCTTCACCTGCAGAATTTAGAAAGGGAACTTGGGGTAAAGCTGATTGACAGAGAGGGAAGAAACATTTCTCTCACTCCTGCGGGTAAGCTGTTTTTTGAGTATGCCGCAGAGATTGTTTCTCTAAAGGAAAAGGCGTTGCTTGCTTTGAAAAGGTTTCTTGGAAGCGTGGAGGGAACCTTTGTTGTTGGTGCAAGCACCGTTCCGGGGGAGTTCATACTTCCGAGGATTCTTCCGGAGTTTATGAAACAGTACCCCAAGACCAAATTTAAGATAAGAGTAATGGATTCGGAAATGGTGATACAGAGCGTGGCTGACGGGGATATGGAGATGGGAGTGGTTGGGGCAAAGAGCGAGGAAGATAGGCTGATCTTTAAGCCCTTGTGCAGAGATAGAGTGATTGTGGCGGCTCCTAACAGCGAAAAGTATCCTGATAAAACGGATGTGAATGGGTTGCGCGAATTGCCTTTTGTTATGAGAGAGAAGGGCTCTGGTACCAGACGGGCTTTTGAGAGGGCTTTAGATAGTTATGGGATCAAGGTTGAAGATCTCAATGTAGTTGCGGAAGTTGGGAGCACAACTGCTGTCAAAGAGGCAGTCAGAAGCGGTTTGGGCTGTGGTATAATTTCCGAGCTTTCTGTTAAAAGTGATTTAGAGAAGGGAGAGCTAAAGATAGTTAATGTGGAGGGTTTGGATATTCTTAGGGATTTCTATGTCGTGCTTAGAAAAGGAAAAACCCTTTCCCCCGCCATAGAGCTTTTTGTTGATTTCCTGATGAAGGAAAGAGGAGGAAAGAGCTGTAACGGTTAAAGCAGGCTGTTTTTTAAGGGTTGGCTTCTTTGTGAAGCATGAGAAAGGGCAGGGCTGTTAGGGTTGAGAAAAGTAGCAGTGATACATGGAATAGAAATCCAGAGGTAACAGCAATCTCTTTTGGAAAGCCTAATATCATGTAGGCTCCTGTCCATCCTGCCTCGAAGGTTCCGAATCCTCCAAAGCTGTGTATGGGAAGCACTGTCGTGAGTTCTGAGAAGCTCACTCCAAATACTGCTTGCCACAGGCTTACCCTTATGCCCATGCTTTCCAAAACAGCGTTACTTAGAAAAAAGAAGCTTAGATACTTTACCATCCATACTATTAAAGATGCTGTGAAAGTTGCTGGAAGAAGTCCTTTTTGCTCTTTCAAAGCTTGATGTAGATTTTCCACCTTTACTGCAAGCTTTTGGGGAAGTCTTTTTTTGATGCTTTCTATCGCTTTGGGAGTGAGTAATGTGACCACGCAGATGAGGCCTGACAGAGCTAAAGACGCGAGGGCTATAAAGTGGTCTTTGAACAGAACAATTACCGATGTTCCAAATATTAGGCATATGCTTGCCAAATCTGATAGTCTTGCGATGAGTAGTACAGATGCAAGCTCTGACTTCTTGTGTTCCTTCAAAAGGTACAGAAAGGATAGCTCCCCAGATCTTGCGGGATATATGTTGTTAGCCAAGGTGTGAATGCTTACGGTGCTGAATAATCTGGTCAGGACAGGCTTTTTCAACATAATCTTCCATCGCAGTGCCCTGGCCCAGAAACTGCCTATATAGAGTATATAGGCTATGGCTATTTTCTTCAGGTCACAGTTGCGGAGGAAGTCCTTTATCTTGTCCCAGTCTAAATTGTATAGAACCAAAGCTAACAAGATAAGGGTAACGGTTATAAAGATTGCCCTTTTCACTCTTTTTTTACTATCCTTTTGATGTGGTAGGGATGTTTGTCCTGCGTTTCAAAATAAACCCTGACCATAAGCTCTCCCAGTATGCCTATGCACACTAACTGTAATCCTGCCAGCATAAAAACAGCGGATATGATGAGCAGGGGCCTGTGTCCAATGGAGGCTCCTGTGAAGATTTTGTAGAGCACAAGGTAGGAAAAGGGAAAGAAACCTAAGAGAAATAGTATGCTTCCTATTCCGCCGAATACTCTCATAGGCTTGGCTTTATAAACCAGCAGAAACTTGATGACCATTAGGTCCAAGAGCACCTTGAAGGTTCTGGATATGCCGTATTTGCTTTTGCCTGCCGTTCTGGGACGGTGGTTAACCGGGATCTCTGCTATTTTACATCCGAGTTCTGAGGCAAGGGCGGGGATGAATCTGTGCTGTTCCCCGTAAAGGTGTAGTTCTTTAATCACTTCCCTTTTGTAGGCTTTAAGGGAACATCCGTAATCGTGTAGCTTTACTCCAGTTACGTATGATATTAGGGCGTTGGCTATTTTGGACGGGAAGACTCTGGTCCAGTACGGGTCTTTTCTATCCTTTCTCCAGCCGCTGACTATATCGTAACCCTCTTCTATCTTTTCTAACAACTTGGGTATGTCCCGTGGATCGTTTTGCAGATCTCCGTCCATGGTAATAACGACGCTTCCCTTGGCATGGTAGAAGCCAGCGGACATTGCTGCCGTTTGTCCAAAATTTCTTCTTAGGTGGATCACTGTAACCTTGGGGTCAGATAGGGCAATTTTGTCTAAAATCTCTTCACTCCCGTCCTGAGAGCCGTCGTTGACAAAGATTATTTCGTAGCCTTCCTTCAGCCTTTCCAGTACTTCCTTTAATTCTCTATATAGGGGCTCTATGTTTTCTCTTTCGTTGTAAATGGGAACAACAACAGAGATTTTAGGCTCCACAGCTACCTCCTTTTTACCTAAAAACTGCACAAACCAAAAGGAAAGCCATGGTACTGGCGGAAACTTTGATGGTCATAATAGTCCACAAGAACTGTTCAGACAACACATTTCCTGTAACGGCTGTTATGATAAGGTGCTTTATAAGCACATCTATAGCGAAAAGGAGCATAGCAGATGGTATCTGGAAGGCTATGTTGCCTATCTCTATCTTTCTGCCCATTACATTTGCAAATTCGGCTATGGCGATCTTTGAGATGGCGTTTATTCCGAGTATTCCTCCGCTGAAAAGGTCCTCGACTAAACCGGCTGCCCACGACCAAAATAGGAGGGAGACTCCTGATAATTTCATTCTTGCGATGGTGAATACCACAAAGACACTCATGATATCCAGATACCTGCTGGTGGGATGGTTATAGAAAAAGAGTACAAATACCCTAAGAAGCAGGAAAAATAAAAAGATAGCCGCTATTTGCCATTGGGTTTTATCTTCTTTTTTTAGCTTTTTTTTGGGCAACCTGCTTTTCTCCCACGATTAGAACAAATCTGTTGTTCTCAACTCTGTCTGTTGGAACTGCTTCAATATCAAGAAACTTTTCCTCAAGGCTCTTGGTAACCCTGATTACCCGTCCAACATATAACCCGCCTGGAAAAATCCCGTCTATTCCGGTGGATACTAACAGATCGCCCACCTTCACATCCATACTCGGTGGTACATAGTCAACGGTGAGTCTTTTGCCGTTTCCCCGGGCCATCCCTCTGATCTTTGATCTGTAGTCCTCCACATGCACAGAAAACTCAGGATCTATATTGCTTATGGCTATGCAGTGGTTTTTGTAGACTTTCCTTACCTGACCGACGATTCCATTGGCACCCACAACTGCCATACCTTCTTGAACGCCGTTTATTCTTCCCTTGTTGAGGATGAACCGGTGCTGCCAGTAATCTCCCGTCCATCCTACCACCATTGCAGGGATGGTTTTTCTTTTGACGTATCTTTTTATCCCTAAAAGCTTCTTCAACTTGATGTTTTCTGCCTCTATGTGGTGCATGAGGGCTAATCTATTTTTAAGCTCAAGTATTTCTTGCTTGAGTTTTCTGTTTTCTTCTAAGATCCTGCCTGCTTCAACGATGGAGTGGATGGTTTTTTTCCCTTCCATTTGAACGTTCTGAAAGAGAGAGATAACATGGGAAGATAGAGTCTCAGGTAGTTCAGTAAAACTTTTTATTTGTATCTTAAAAGTTACCAAAGCAAAGTTTAGTAGAATGAGCACTATGAAGGTGGCGGTTTCCCTTTTCAAGCCACAGAAATCCTCTTGAGCAAGGATAGGTGCTCAAGGACCTTTCCTGTTCCCTCCACCACACAAGTGAGGGGATCTTCGGCTATTATGACCGGAAGATGGGTTTTCTCCGCTATAAGCTTGTCCAGTCCAGGAAGGAGGGCACCGCCTCCTGCAAGGACAATGCCTCTTTCGGCAAGGTCTGCGGATAGTTCAGGTGGTGCCTTCTCAAGGGCTTCCTTTACCGCGACCACAATCTTGGATACAGTTTCCGATATTGCCTCCCTTATTTCTCCGGAAGTTACTTTCACCGTAGATGGGATGCCTTCGGTAAGGTCCCTGCCTTTTACTTCAAAGTACCCTTCCTTGTCTGCATCTGGATGGGCTGATGCAATCTCAATCTTTATTCTCTCCGCGGTTTTCTCCCCTATGACCAAGTTATGCTTTTTCTTTATGTGCTGAACTATGGCCTCGTCAATTTCGTCTCCTGCAACCCTTAAGGAGTGGCTGTAAACAATGCCCGATAGGGAGATTATGGCTATCTCGGTGGTTCCGCCTCCTATGTCTACTATCATGTTGCCTACCGGTTCCTGAACTGGGAGTCCAGCTCCTATGGCAGCGGCCATGGGCTGTTCTATGAGGTAAACCTCTCTGGCTCCGGCGGAGAGAGCCGAATCTATCACGGCCTTTTTTTCTACCTGAGTGATGCCTGAGGGAATGGCAACCACTATTCTTGGTCTCACGAAGCTTTTGCGGTTGTGAACCTTTTTTATAAAGTGGGATAGCATTGCTTCTGTTACTTCAAAGTCCGTTATGACCCCGTCCCTCAACGGCCTTATGGACACTATGTTTCCAGGGGTTTTCCCAAGCATCCTCTTGGCTTCTTCACCTACAGCAAGTATGGTGTTCTTTTCTTTGTCAATAGCAACTACAGATGGTTCTCTTAGGACTATTCCTCTACCTCTTACATAAACCAGCGTGTTTGCCGTTCCAAGATCTATAGCAAGATCCTTGGAAAAAAGGCCCAATATTTTATCAAACATGCTTCCTCCTTAGGAGTTGGCGTGGATGCCCCCGGGGTGACTTGAACACCCGACCTACGGCTCCGGAGGCCGTCGCTCTATCCAGCTGAGCTACGGGGGCTTGTATCTTGACTTTGAAAGTATAACTTGTTCAATTGGGGTGTCAAGCGTGTTGTCTCTCTCGGAATAGGCCATGGCTAAGCTTATTTTGAAGCGCAAATACGTAAGAAGGATCAAGGACGGATACCCTTGGATACACAGGGAGTGGATTCAAAAGGTTGATGGAAGTGTAGAAAAAGGGGGGGAGCTTCCAGTTTATTCCCCCTCCGGTGCCTTTTTAGGCGTGGCCTACTTCAATCCTGACTCAGCTATAGCTGCGAGGGTCTACTCCCGTAAGGAAGAGCCTTTGAATAAGGATCTTGTTTTGAAACGCTTAGAAGAGGCCATGTTATTGAGGGACAAGCTGAACATAAATTCTTCTGCTTTTAGGGTTTTGTTCAGTGAGGCGGATGGTCTTCCCGGCCTGATAGTGGACTGGTATTCAGGAGTGGTGGTCTTTCAGGTGCTGACCTTAGGCGTGGAGAGGGTGAAGGACAAAGTGGTTGAGGCAATTAGGGAGTTTCTTTCTCCAAGGGCGTTGGTGGAGCGTAAAGATGCCCCCGGTAGGCATCTTGAAGGCTTGGAGACGGGAAAAGCGGAGGTTTACTACGGGTCCAAATGGCTTGAAAAGGGTAGGGTGAAGATAGAGGAAAACGAGTTGAAGTTCTGGGTGGATGTTTTTCACGGTCACAAGACCGGTCATTACCTTGATCAAAGGGACAATAGAGCTTTGGTTGCAAGGTTTGCATCGGGAGCGAAGGTTTTGGATTGTTTCTGCAATACAGGGGGCTTTGCCGTTTACTGTGCCTCTGCAGGTGCCGAGGAGGTCTTGGCCATAGATATTTCTGAAAAGATGTTGGAGCTTGGGGTTGAAAATGCAAAGCTGAACGGGGTGGAAGAAAAAATTTTCTTCGTTAAGGGTAACGTCTTTGATGAGCTGAGGACCTTGGTGAAAAGGGGTAGGGAGTTTGACCTTGTGGTGCTTGATCCACCTTCTTTTACCAAGTCCAAAAGGACCTTACAAAACGCGCTAAAAGGCTACAAAGATATTAATGTAAACGCATTGAAGCTTGTAAAGTCTGGAGGGATACTGGTTACTGCCTCATGTTCTCACCACGTTACTTTGGAGCTTTTTATGGGGGTCCTTCAGGATGCCCTCAGAGACACAGGTAGAAAGGCCAAGATAACCCACATAGCCTTTCAGGCACCTGACCATCCTGTGGTCCCTGTCATGCCAGAATCCCTGTATCTTAAGCTTTTGATCATGGAGGTCCATTAGGTTGTTCACAGGAATAATTCAGAGGGTCGGTTCTTTTTCTTATCTCTCTCCCAAATCGGGAGGCTACGAGTTGAAGGTGGATGTGGTTCATGGATGGGAAGATTTGGAAGAGGGGGAGAGTATAGCGGTTAACGGTGCCTGTTTGACTCTTGTGGGCTTTGATGAGGGAAGTCTCGTTTTTGATGTTTCCCGAGAGACCATGCAAAAAACCGCCTTGGGTAGATTGAGAAAGGGTGAACCGTTGAATCTTGAAAGGGCCTTGAGGCTTATGGACAGGTTGGGAGGACACATTGTCTTGGGACATGTTGATGGAGTGGGGGAGCTTGCCTTTCTAAATAGGGAGGGAGAGTTTTACAGGGTGGGGTTGAGGATTCCTCAGCACCTATCAAAGTACGTTGCTGTTAAGGGATCCATTGCTGTTGATGGAATAAGTCTGACGGTGGCAAAAAAAGAACGAAGCTTTGTTGAAATAGCTGTAATACCACACACCTATCAGCATACTAACTTAAAAGGAAAACGGGTGGGTGATCTGGTGAATATTGAAGTGGATGTTATTGCAAGGTATGTGGAAACCCTCATGGGAGGGGGATCTTCTGAGTCTGTATACATTGAGTTTCTCAGGGGGTAGGTATGTGGATAGATGAGGTTTTGGCAGGGATTGAGCCAGTCTCAAGGGAGCTTGAGAAAGAGGCTCAGGAGAGACTTGACAACCTCACAAAGCCCAAGGGAAGCCTTGGAAGGCTTGAAGAACTGGGAAAGAGATTTGTTGCCATAAGGGGAAATCTGGATGAGAGGGTTAAGGGCAAGGTGGTGTTTGTCTTTGCCTCGGATCATGGAGTTGTGGAAGAAGGAGTAAGCGCCTTTCCGAAGGATGTAACCTATCAAATGGTTATGAATTTTCTCAATGGAGGAGCTGGTATAAATGTGATCTCAAGGTTTGCTGGGGCGGATGTGAAGGTTGTTGATATAGGGGTGGATGCGGATCTTTCCCATCTTGCAGATAAAGGACTTGTGCTGAGGAAGGTGGCAAGGGGAACTAACAACATCTGCAAGGGGCCTGCGATGACCAGGGATCAGGCCCTTGAGGCTGTGAAGGTGGGTTTTGACTTGGCTAAGGAGGCTTTGGACGGGGGGTACAACCTCTTTGCAGTAGGGGAGATGGGCATAGGCAACACTACTCCTTCAAGTGCCATCTATGCTGTGATGACAGGGAAGCCCGTTGAGGAGGTTACCGGCAGAGGAACGGGTATAGATGATGAGGCCCTTAAAAGGAAGATAGAGGTGGTCAAACGGGCCATTGAGGTAAACAAACCCAATCCTGAAGATCCTATTGATGTTCTGAGTAAGGTTGGTGGTTTTGAGATAGCGGGAATGATGGGAGTCATGTTGGCAGGGGCCTATTACAAGGTTCCGGTGGTGGTGGACGGCTTTATATCCACTGCATCAGCGATTTTGGCATGTACCCTTAAGAGAGAAATCAGGGAGTATCTGATCTTTGCCCACAAATCGGAGGCCTTCGGGCATGAGGTAGCCCTTGGGTATCTTAAAGCAAGGCCCCTTCTGGATCTCGGTATGCGCCTTGGGGAAGGTACCGGCGCTGTTTTGGGCATGTGGCTTGTGCATTTGGGGGAAAAGATACTCCATGAGATGGCCACCTTTGATTCTGCCGGGGTGGATAAGGGAGAGGAGGTTTGAGCTTTGAGCAGCGTTTGGCTGTAGTCCTTGGTGCCTTTTTCCTGGATTTGATATTCAAAGATCCGGATTATCCTTGTCATCCCGTTAGACTTTTGGGAAAGAGCGTATCGGTATCGGAGGCCCTTTTTTACGGTATGCGTGGGAAGAGACTGGCTGGCCTTTTATCCTATATATCTGTTGCGGTTTTCTGGGGTGGTGTTGGGTTTGTTCTCAAGGATTACTGGTGGGGACACCTTTTCTTCCTGTACAGCTTTGTGGCTGCGGGACAGCTTTGGAAAGAAGTAGAGATTGTGGCAGATTTTTTGGAAAAGGGGCGTTTGGATCGGGCTAAGGAAAGGCTTGCAATGTTGGTAACAAGAGATGTGTCGTCCTTTGGAGAGAATGAGATTGTAAGGAGCAGCGTGGAAACCCTTGCTGAGAACACTTCCGATGCTCTATTTGGCCCTGTGTTATTTTATCTTTTGGGAGATCTTCCCGGGTTGTTTGTGTATAAGGTTACTGAGACGGGAGATTCCATGGTGGGCTACAAGAACAAAAGGTACAAAGAGTTTGGCTTAGTCTTTGCCAAGATGGACGATCTTTTCAATTTTGTGCCATCAAGGCTCTGTGCGCTTTTTACAGTGTTAGCATCATATGTCTTGGGGTTGAATGTGAGACAGGCTGTTTCATGTGTCTTGAAACATGCTGGATTGCACAGCAGTCCCAACGCAGGTTATCCCGAGGCTGCCTTTGCCGGTGCCTTAGGGATTAGGTTTGGGGGTGTTTACAGTTATTTTGGAGAGAGGGTGTTCAAGGTGCCTATAGGTGAGGATAGAACCGGGCCCTCTCAGGAGATTTTAAAAAGAGCCCTCGTTTTGAGCAGAGTTACCGTGTTGCTTTTCATTTTATCCTTACCGGCTGTCCAGCTATTGAGAGAAACGCTTTATCTGCCTTTCTGACTAAATATTGGTTCAAGTTTCCAAGAAGTTTCGCATACTTTCTTGAGTACTCTGAGGGTGGCACCAAAGATAAGCCTACTTCGTTCGCCACTATTACAAGGCGTATTTCTTTATCTTTCAGAAGCTCCAGAAGGTTGTCTATTCTTTTCGTTGGATTCAGCCCTTTTTCCATGCAGTTGAATACAAGAAACCCGGTGCAATCCAAAACCACACTTCTGTACGCTTTGTAGGCAAAAGCCGTCATAAGTTCATCTCTTTCAAGGGTAGGGGAGACCAAGGTATCCCACTCCTTTCTTTCCCAT
>WGAU01000066.1 GCA_015494645.1 Aquificota bacterium | reverse complement strand
TTCTGATGTTCCTTCAAGTATCGCCTCAATCTCCTTGCGCATCTTCTGGCTTGGTGTTACTTTTCTCATTTGGGTGGTCCTCCTTTTTTGGAGTTTTGTTTCTTCTGCAGTATCCTATACCTTACGGGCCACCCTTTTTACAGGAATTTTAGTACATGACCCCCTTGGCTCCCCCTTCGTCAAGTTCTATTTTTCGAACAGCCTCCGGTACCAATTGACTTACAACCCAAGACTGTTTAAAGTTTTAATTTATGAAACTCTATGTTTTTGCATTAGCTGCAATTACATTCTTGATCACTATCATACACTCACAAGCAATCCTTGCAAAAGAACCTGTAGGAGTTATTATTGCTATTCAAGGTAAAGTTTTCGTAAAAAACACAAAGAGATGGGAAAGAGCAACCAAAGGAACACAGATCTTTGAAAACTCATTTGTCAGAACATCAAAGAAGTCAAGGGCAGCTATATCATTTAAAGATGGCAGTCGCCTCATCATAGGAGATTCAAGTATAGTTTCCATAGAAAAGTTCCTGATCAAGAAAGGAAAACGTAAGATAGATATATTTATGTTCAAAGGGAAAATTCGAAATATTATTTCGCCTTTTAAGGGAATTTCCAACATTCAGGTAAAGACACAAGGTGCCATAGCAGGGGTTAGAGGCACAGAATTTGTTATGTACCATAAGCCTCCAGTAAATATCATTTACATTTTAAGAGGCAAAGTTAAAGCTTCAACTCCCAAGTACCCCCAAGAAGTCACCTTGAACAAAGGGGAAATCACCGAAAACACCCAAGGGCGCAGAATGATAACCCCTGACAAAGTGCCAGATAGCATAAAAGAAGCCATTGAGCTTCTTGTCAAATCAACCGACGCAAAAATCCCACCACAATGGGTAAAAAGTGAAAAGCTTCCATTGATCTTAGCACGATGGAACATAAACTACGGTCACTATCTCATTGACAAACATAAATTCTTAGATGCAGCAGAAGTTTTCCAAATCGCCCATGACCTCACCCAGGATCCCGAAATCAGGGCAGAAAGCTTAGTTAACAAGGGCACAGTATACGATAAGTTTTTGAAGGACTATCCTAAAGCTGCCTTTGAGTATAGGAAGGTGCTGGTTTACTATCCAGAAACGAGATTTGCAGAGATCGCTCTATTCCAGCTGGGAATACTCTACTGGGAAACAGAAAACTACCAAGAGGCAAAAAAGATATTCAAAAGATACCTTATATTTTATCCACATGGGAAGCACAGAGAAAGTGTTGAATCTCTCCTCAAGCGCATAAGATGAAAAAGGCCCTTGCCTTAACTCTGCTTTTGTGTGTTATCCTTACATCTTTATATCTTCTTGACTTTAAGCCTATCGTGCACTTAGAACTAAAAACCATTGACGCAAGATTCAGGCTGAGAGGCAGCCTGAATCCTCCCGACAAGATTGTCCTCGTCACCGTTGATGAAAAAAGCTTGGACAAAGAAGGGAGATGGCCCTGGGAAAGGGCAAAGATAGCAAAATTGCTGGAGAAGCTCAGCCAAGCAAGGACCATTGCCATTGATCTGGGTTTTTTTGAAGAATCTCCTGATGACACCGAACTCAGCAAAGCCCTGACTAAGCTCAAGAACAAAGCTGTATTAGGCTACTTTTTCCACCTGCTAAAGGTGCCTTTAATGAACACAAAGGAGCTGCCCGAGGAGGTTATTGAAAAAGCCCTATACGATGTTGCCCAAGTGGAAGAACCACCCAAAATCTTGGTAAGAGCTTTCCAACCCGAGATAGGAACACCTATTCTTACAAGATCCGTTAACAAACTGGGCTTTTTCAACATATTAAGGGACAGTGACGGAACCGTCAGGAAATACCCCGCTGTAATCTTGTGGAAGGAAAGGGCGTTTGCTCCTCTGGCTATTCAAACAGCCAGCACCTTCTTGGAAGAGGATTCCTTTATTTACGTCAGCTCCTTTGGAGTAGAAGAAGCAGGAATAGGAGAAAGGTCTATCCCTGTTTCTCCCCAAGGATTTCTCTTTATCAACTACTACGGACCACCAAACACCTTTCCCTACATCCCCGCCACTGATGTCATCAGAGGCAAGGTCAAAGAAGACTTTTTCAGAGATAAAATTGTAGTATTAGGCGCAACCGCCATGGGACTTTTTGACAACCACGTAACCCCCTTCAGCAACACGTTTCCGGGACCAGAAATTCATGCCACCGCCATAGGGAATATCCTGCAAGGCTCTTTCCTAAAGCCCATCCCCCACATGGTAGAAGTCACCTGCGCTCTCATCGTCCTTTTCGCCATCGCATCATGGCTCACTACATGGAAGGCTCCAGTAGGGATAGGTCTGCTAACTTCCATCTGCCTCTGTACTTGTTACATAGGGATTGGGGTGATACTCTTTAAAGAGAGACTGGTAGTTGACCTGAGTTATCCCGTTATTTCAGCCCTGGCAAGTTTCACACTGAACTTTACATCAAGACACCGCAAGGAAGCTAAAGAAAGAGAACACCTAAAGATAGCCTTTTCACAATACCTGAGTCCAGAGCTTGTGGAACGCATCATAGAAAATCCTCAGATGCTCAATCTCGGCGGTGAGAAAAGGGTAATAACAGTTATGTTCTCAGATATCCGCAATTTCACCAGCATCTCCGAACACATAGCCCCGGAGGAGCTTGTAAAGATTCTAAATTTACACTTCAGCGAAATGACTCAGATAGTTATCAAACACAAAGGGTTCGTAGATAAATTTATAGGAGACTGCGTAATGGCCGTATTCGGAGCCCCCATAGAGGTAAGAAACCATGAAACCTTAGCAGTAAAAGCAGCCGTAGAGATGGTACGCAGAGCGAAAGAAATATCCCCTATATGGGAAAGGGTTACCGGCTTCCCTCTGAGAATAGGAGTAGGCATAAACACTGGAGAAATGCTGATAGGAAACATAGGCTCTACAAGAAGATTGAACTACACCGTACTTGGAGACAGCGTAAATCTTGCCTCAAGAATTGAAGGACAATGTAAAAAATACCAAGTTGAAATCATCGCCTCAGAGTTTACCGTAAAAAACTTAACAAACAGCAGCGTAAAATACAGAAAGCTTGATCTCATAAAAGTCAAAGGCAAAGAAAAAGCTATTGAAATCTATCAGGTCTTTACAGAAAGCGTTAGTGATGATTTTATAGAAGTGTTTGAGGAGGGATAATGCTCTACAGAAACCGAGAGTGGAAGAAAGCGCTGGTGAGATTTGAAGAGTGCTTAAATATGGATCCCAAGGATACCCCATCAAAGATATTTGCAGTAAGGTGCAGGCAATACATGGTTAACCCTCCCCCTGAAGACTGGGACGGAGTATACATTGCTTTAAACAAGTAAAGGGAAAATATGGAAAAGGAATTATACAACAAACTTTTGAAGTTCTTTACATTTCTTTCCAAATGCTTAAGCATAAAGGATCCAAACACATCTGTAGTACATCTGGCAGACATCTCAAGAGACCTTATGGAAGCAGACCGATGTAGCATTTTCTTGCACGACTCTGAACAAGGTGTACTGTACACCTACTACGCCCACGGAGTGGATAAAATCGTCATTCCAGACGACTCTGGTATAGCAGGATACTGCTTCAGAACTGGCGAGATAGTAAACTTGGACGATGCCTACAAAGACCCAAGGTTCAACAGAGAAAGCGACAGGGTCCACAACTACAGAACAAAAAGTCTCTTAGCCGTGCCGCTCAGAACCCCTCAGGGAAAAACCATCGGCGTGTTTGAAGCCCTAAACAAAAAGACGGCGCCGGCATTTACCGAAGACGACATACTGATTGCCCAGAATATCTGCCTTTACAGCGCTTCCGTTCTTGAAGGCATGATCCTCTACGAACAGCTCAAGAGAAGCCAGAAAGAAGTTATAATTAGACTGTCCAACGCAACAAAGTTCAAAGACAAAGAGACCAGAAATCACATTATACGAGTAGGGCTATATACCGAAGTGATGGCAAGGGCTTTAGGTTGGGACGAAGAGTCAGTTGAACTTATTAAATTGGCTGCTCCCATGCACGACATAGGAAAGGTAGGAGTACCTGATGCTATATTACAAAAGCCAGACAAACTTACCCCTGAAGAATGGATTATTATGAAAAAACACACAGTATACGGTTACGATATACTTAAAGATTCAGAAAGTAGGCTACTACAGATCGCCGCCCTCGTGGCTTTGGAACATCACGAAAAATGGGACGGTTCTGGATATCCTTACGGCAAGAGAGGCGAAGAAATCTCCATCTACGGAAGGATGACCGCCCTTGCCGATGTCTTTGATGCTCTCACTTCGGACCGTCCATACAAAAAGGCATGGGACCTTGAAGCAGCAAAATCGCTTATAACTAAGCTTTCTGGCGTGGACTTTGATCCAGAGCTGGTAGAAATATTCAACCAAAACTTTGATGAATTTGCAAGAATTAAAGAGACCTACAAGGATCAGGAGGTAGAAATATCGGAAGACTAAAAGTAAAGATTTTAGGGGACTCCTACTTTCCCACAAGCCCTTTAAGCTTTCTCATCAATGAGAGTATCCTGCTGGATGTGGGAAATGTGCTTCGTCCTCTTGGAAAAAGAATTGAGAATGTAAAAGCAGCGATAATAACCCATTCTCACATGGACCACATAATGGAATTGCCGTCTCTGATTGACATTCTGGTTTGGAGCTTGGGAAAGGAACTGAAAGTTATGGCATCTACCAAAACCATCTCGTCTCTTAAAGATTACATATTCAACAACTCCATCTGGCCGGAGCTAAGTGAAAATGTCTTAAAATTTGAAGCCGTCAACAGCCCATTTGAAATGGAGGGAGTGGAATTCATCCCCGTCAAATCCGATCACACGGTGGAAACCTTTGGATTTCTAATAAACAGAAAGATATATGTAACCTCCGACACGAAAGAAAACGAAAATCTGTGGAAAACCGTAGAAGAATTTAGACCAGAAGTAATCGTCATAGATGTATCTTGGCCAGCCCGCCTCAGCCACCTTGTACCCATAACACGCCATTTTTCCACTAAAGAATTTGGGAACTTTGTGAAAAAGCTAAAATATATCTACAGACCTAAAATTTACACATACCACCATAAACCTGCTTTCTTTGAAGAAACAACCCGAGAAATAGAAAAGATTGCAAAAGATACAGGTATGGACATTGAAATAGCCAGCCCGGGCATCGTTTTATAAAATTTCGTAAGCGTCAGAGGAAAGAAACTCCTTTACAAACTTGGTGTGCAAAGAATGCCCGCTTCTATACGCCTTCACCTTGCCATTAAAGTAGTACCCTGCAAGGGCAAAGTCCCCTATAAGATCAAGCACCTTATGTCTAACAGGCTCATCTTCAAAACGGGGAGGCCCGTTCAATATGCCTTCTTTTCCAACCACCACCACATTCCTGTAGTTTCCGCCCCTTCCCAAGCCGCTTCTGAGCAAAGAAGCTATCTGCTCATAGAAACAGTAAGTTCTCGCAGGTGCGACTTCTCTCTTGTAAGAACCATTGTCAACAGAAACCTCTATTGACTGATAGCTCAAATAAGGATGATCGTAGCTTATGGCGCATTCCACAACCATACCTTCGTCGCAAGGACAAACTTCCACATACCCCCCATTATCTTCTACCCTGAAAGGCTTGATCACTTTTATAACCTTCCTCGGCTTCCCCAAAGGTTCCGTACCAGTTTCCTCTATCTTCTCAAGAAACTCCTTTGAGCTTCCGTCCATTATGGGAATTTCCTCCCCTTCAACTTCAATAACCGCATCGGTAACCCCTGAGCCATACAAAGCAGACATGAGGTGCTCAACGGTCCTTATCCTCTCCCCTTCCCCACCCAAAACAGTAGCGTATCTAACCTCCACAACATTTTCAGGAGAGGCCTTTATTTTCACCCCATTCTTAACGAAAAGAATTGCTCCACCATCGTTCATTGCTGGATGTATCTTTATTCTGGAGAGCTTTCCCGTATGTATCCCAAACCCCTCAATGCAAATGGTATCCTTGACAGTTCTTCTTTCCATGGCCATCCTCCAGTTTTTCAGGCTAAGGAAAACCCCTCCCTGAATCAATGTGAACTCTAATCCACTTTCTGGTAGGACATGTGTAAAAAAAAACACACTTGTTAAGAAAAGCGAGGGCAGGTATTAGTTTAAAACCATGCGGATCAAGGTGTCTGTTATACAAACTCCTCTTACCGAAAAAAGGAAAAGCACAGTATCTCAATGGCTAAAGAGCTTACTTAATAATGAAACTCCCGACCTCGTAGTATTACCTGAAATGTGGCTAACCGGTTTCAACACAGAGGAAGAAAACATAAAAAAATCTGAAGAGTTCCTGTGTGAAGTTTTAGAGTTAAGCCGCAATCATCCAGAAACCCTTATTATCCCCGGAACCTTTCCCGAAAAAACGGACAGTGGTGTGTTCAACACAGCCTATACCATAAAAGATGGCAATGTAATACACAAAAGAAGAAAGCTCTGCCTATTCTCACTAATGGAAGAAACAAAGCTGTATATCCCCGGAGACGAACCCAAAACTTTTTATCATCATGGCATGAAAATTACCATTGTGATATGCTACGAATTGAGATTCCCTCGCATATTTGACAAACTGATACAACAGGAGCCACATGCGGTAGTAGTACTGGCTCAGTGGCCGGAAAATAGGATAGAACACTGGAGAAGTCTTTTGAAAGCAAGGGCCATTGAAGGACAATTTTTTGTGATAGCAGCCAATACTGTGGGCAAAAATCGCAGACTGAACTTCTGTGGCTGTTCTTGCGTGATCAATCCATGGGGACAACGGATCATTGAGGCAAGAAACACACCAGGTGCTTTCACATGCACCATTGATCTTGAAGAAATCAGCGCCTATAAGAAGCTCTTCAACATAGCAGAGGACGTCCGAAGGTTCTTGCAAGCATGAACATCTTTTCCCTGTTTAAAAAGAAGGATTCTGTGGGAGTGGGCATAGACCTTGGCAGCACAGGTATAAAGATAGCAGTTACTTTACCCTTAAGCGATGGGAGTTATGAGATAAAGGACATCCTGTACGAGCCCCTTGAACCTGGTATAGTCCATAAAGGAGTCATAAACGAACCCCAGAAGCTCATAGAAAAGTTAAAGAACCTGAAAAAACGCCTCCCAAATGGGACAGTAACCCTTGCATTCTCCTCCTACAAAACCAGCATATTCTCATTCAAGATGCAAAAAAATACAAAAAGTGCTGAAGATAACATATACAAAGAAATAAAAAAAAGAATTCCCCTCTCTCTATCAGAACTATCTGTTGAACATATAACAACAGACATCAATGGAGAAAAGATCGTAACGGTGATAATGGGTAAGATAGAGGCAATAGAAAACGTTGCCTCAGTTATTGAGGACAGTGGCATCAAGTTAAACGCCGTAACAAGTGCATATACCGCTTTAGCCAACACCTCCGTACTGTGTCTGCCAGAACTCTACTCCAACAGCTGTGGTCTTGTGATTGATCTCGGGTACTCCACCAGCACCTGTGTATGCATAACGAGGGGAGTGATCACCCACGGGGGATGTCTTGAAGATGGAACGGCGATAATAGAAAGCGAACTTAAGGTTCTCCTTTCCATAGAAAACACAAATCAGCTGAGGGAAAGAATAGCTTCCCAACAGATAGAACCCCACCTCCTCCAACAGGCCACTTTAACCTACATAAACTCCATCTTGGGTGAGGTAGACGCCTATGCCAATCTGTGCTACAGAGAAAACCTCGTGGAATGCCAACAGCATCTGCTTGTGGGAACAGGCGGGGGAGCCTGCATACCTGAAGTCTGCCACATCCTTGGCTTCCAGCTCACACCCCCCACAAATATGCTTACATTGAACTTAAGCAAAGGCTTTAAGATGGACGAGAGAATAAAAAGAAAGCTTAAAAACTTGGGATCTCAGAGATTCACCGTTGCCTTAGGAGCGAGCCTGTTATGAAAGAGCCTTTAATTATCTTCTCCCCTCAGGGCATGTTAGGATACGGGTATCCTCTATCCTCCTTTGAGAGGGCGCTGTCCTTCAATCCACATATGATAGGAGTGGACGCAGGCTCCACTGATGCAGGTCCTTACCGCCTTGGCTCTGGAAAGCCAACAGTGTCTAAAGAAGCAGTCAAAAAAGATCTCACTCCCATGGTAAGATCTTGTTTAGCAAGAAAAATCCCCATCATAGTTGGATCTGCCGGAGGAGCAGGTGCAAGGCCCCATGTAGATTGGGTTCTGGACATACTCTGGGAAATCCTTAAAGAAGAAAGAGCCAAGCCACAGGTGATAGTTGTATACTCCGATGTTGCAAAGGGATGGTTGAAGAAAAAGCTATTCCAGAACAAGGTAAAGCCCCTCGGTCCGGTCAATCAACTTAAAGAGGAAGAAATTGAAAGGGCAAATCACATAGTGGCTGTTATGGGAATACAGCCTTATCTTAAAGCGCTGGAAATGGGAGCAGAGATCATCATAACTGGAAGGTCCAACGATCCAGCTATTTTCGCCTCTTACGCAGTAATGATGGGTACAGGATGGGGACAAGCGTTTCATGCAGGAAAGATCCTTGAGTGCGGAGCCATTGCCGCCGTTCCCGGAACAGCATCAGACGGCATGCTTGCCTTTCTGTTCAAGGATCACTTTTTCGTAGAACCAGCGAATCCCAAAAGGATATGTACCCCTCTCTCAGTAGCAGCCCACAGCCTATACGAAAAGGAACACCCCTATCTAATACCAGGGCCTGAAGGAATCCTAAACATACAAGAAGCCCAGTTTTACAGCGTTTCCGACAGGAGGGTAAAAGTAGAAGGCTCTTCCTTTGAAAAAGCCAAAGAACTCTGGATAAAACTTGAGGGAGCAAAGGAAGTAGGATACAGGTGCATAAGCATAGCCTTTGTAAAGGATCCTCTGATGATTCAAGCTAAACAGGAATGGGTTGAAGCAACCGTCGAAGCCACCGAGAGCTACTTTGAAAGGAAGGTAAAACTCCTCATACACGCCAGAGGCAAGGGTGAAATGACGGTAATAATAGAAGCGGTGGCTCCTGAAGAAGAGCTGGCAAAGGCAGCGTGTTCATGGGCAAGATCCTACCTTATGCACTACCATTATAGGGGGAGGAAAGCAACCTCTGGCAATTTAGCAATACCCTTTTCCCCTTCGGATATAACCGTTGGCTTGGCCTACGAGTTCAATATCCACCATCTCGTAAAAATTGACGAAAACGAAGACATATTTGAAATCGCTACATGTTGACACCCCTGCTTCCGTGAATTATGCTTTTATTTGCAAAACAAACCACAAAATGGGAGGTTGCCATGCGAAAGATGACAGAAAGGTTTCTCAAAGAGGCTTTTGCTGGGGAGTCCCAAGCCCACATGAAGTACATCCTATACGCCAAAAAGGCCGAAGAAGAGGGCTTTAAGAACGTAGCCAGACTTTTTAGGGCAATTGCTTTCGCAGAAGAGATCCATGCCTTCCACCACTTCAGGGTATTGGGGCAACTTGGCTCCACCGCCGAAAATCTACAGGACGCTATAAATGGAGAAAACTTTGAGATAGAGGAAATGTATCCATCCTACGAAGCTACTGCAAAGCTGCAGAACGAGGAAAATGCCCAGAAGACCTTCAGATGGGCTTTGGAAGCGGAAAAGGTTCACTCCGAGCTCTACTCCAAAGCCAAGGAAGCTGTAGAATCTGGTAAAGACTACGAAGTCGGAGACATCTACATCTGCCCACTGTGTGGATGGACAGTAACGGGAAGTGCTCCAGAAAGATGCCCATTGTGTGGAGCCACAAAGGAAAAATTTGTCAAATTTTAACCAACAGGGGGCTTTGCCCCCTTACCCACCCTCTGTGTAGGCCACCTTTTCAAAAAGTCCCTTTCTCTTTATCACCTCAGCTAAGCGCCTTCCTTCCTCCGATCTGAGTTGGGGATCTTTTGACACCCAAACTTCTGCATCCTTCTTAGCCCATTCCAAGATGTCCCTGTCTCTTATAAGATCCGCCACCTTAAACTCTGTTAAACCAGACTGTTTAACCCCAAGAATCTCCCCTGGTCCTCTTATCTTAAGATCCTCCTCGGCGATTCTGAATCCATCGTTGGTTTCTTCAAGAACCTTCAACCTCATATAACTTTGGGAAGAAACCTTTGGTGTGCTGGTTATCAGAATACAATAG
>WGAU01000065.1 GCA_015494645.1 Aquificota bacterium | reverse complement strand
CTCCATAAGGTAGCGGCCGATCTTTTCCTGGTTCTTTGCCTCAGCCTTTGCCATAAAGAAAAGCACCGCTTCCAGAGGATGACCCGAAAGTATAGAGTATATTTCGGCTGGATCCTCTGTTTTGGATAGGTTGTATATGACTTTGTTCACCTTCTTGATTCCAGAGACGATTAGCTCTTTTTCTTTCTTACCTATTCCGAACCATTGCAGAAGTTCCTTCAGTTCGCTTTCTTTAAGGTCCTTCAAGAGGATCATCGCATTGGTTATCCACCTTTCAGGCTGTTTTCTCTTGAATAGAAGCTCGTACCAGTTAAATATTTCCACCGCTTTATTGAAAAGCTCTTCCATATCCTTGTCCACATGAAGGTTTCTGTGTATAAACTTCAGGAGATCAAGTTCCTGCATGCGTTTCACCATCAAAAGGGCATTCTTTTCGTCCAGCATGTGCTTAAGTTCGTTGAACACCCTTTTACCAGAGAGCCTCTCAAATATACCGTCTCTGACGGCAAGCCTTATAAGCCTCTCCGTTTGGGGGCCTATGCGAAAACCGTACCTTTGTTCAAACCTTATGGCCCTGAAAGCCCTTGTGGGATCTTCAACGAAGCTCAAGTTATGTATGATCCTGATAACCTTATCTTTGAGGTCTCTTAAACCACCGTAATAATCTATGAGGGTGTATGCGTCAGGTTCGGTGAGCTTTATGGCCATGGCGTTAATGGTAAAGTCCCTGCGGTAAAGATCCCTTTTTATGGAGCCTCTTGCTACCTCAGGAAGGGCTGCTGGTTCTCTGTAGTACTCAAATCTGGCGGTGGTTACATCAACCCTATTGCCGTCTGGCAAAATGACTACCGCAGTCTCAAACTTTCTGTGTATGTTGACCCTTCCTTTAAAACGCTCTGCCAGTTTGGAAGCGAAGTGGGGACCATCCCCTTCAATAACGAAGTCAAGATCAAAGTTGTCCACCCTCAGGAGCAGATCCCTTACAAAGCCTCCCACTAAATACACATTGTATCCGAGCTCTCCTCCCAGCTCTTTTGCTGTTTCAATGATGCGCATGAGATCTGAGGGGATCCTGTCCCTCATCAGGCTTTTTAGGTTCTTCTTGAAAAGATGCTCGTTTCTTTTTAGAGGAGAATGCATCATGTCTTCGTAAAGGGCTTTGAGAAGTTCTCCCCTAGTTACCACACCAACTATGCGCTCTTCCCTGTTCAGTATGGGGACAAGGCGTTGGGGCTTTGTGAGCATTATCCTTTCCAGTTCAAATATGGGGGTGTCTTCGTAGGCTACTTCAAACTCTGTGTTCATGTAGTCACCCACCTTACCCATTTCAAGCTGGTGGTATAGTGCTCTTTCAATGATCTGTCGGGTGATGATTCCCATCACCTTGTCATCGCTAACCACGGGCAGTGCGTTTATGTTGTATCTTACTAAGATCTTTTCAGCTTCATCCAAGGTTGTGTCCGCTGTTGTGGTTATGGCAGGGGAGGTCATTATGTTCTTTGCAGTCTGGGTCTTTTCCAAGTGTGACTTTATGGTGTTTAAAAGCTTTTCCTTTACCTGAACAAGGGTGAGATCCTTTACAGAGGCGCTTGCAGCGGTTGAGTGACCACCGCCTCCAAATTCGCTCAGGACGCTACCCACATGCAGGGCATGTATCCTGCTTCTTCCTATGATGGTGATCTTGTTGTCCATGCGGGCAAGAACAAATAGCACGCTTAGCCCCTCAATGTCTCTGAGCTTGTGAGCCAGAACCGCTAAATCCCCCACGTACTTGTCTCGGGATATGGCGGTGATGCCCACTTCAATCCCCGCTATTTTCAATCTTTCAAGGTTTTCCAGCATTTCGTTGAGCACGTCTATCTGCTCGGCAGTTAGTTCCCTTTTAAGGTGGTCGGAGACGATGTTCAGGTTCGCTCCCAAGGATAATAGATACGCGGCAGCTTCCATGTCTTGAGGTGTGGTGGAGTTGAAGGTGAAGGAGCCTGTGTCCTCGTGTATTCCCAGAAGCATGATGGTAGCTTCCGACGGGGTTATGGATACACCTTTTTTTCTGAGTAGGTTTACGATTATAGTGGTACAAGCTCCAGTCTCTTCTATAATCTCCACATTACCCTCTATGTCTTTCCCATGGGCAGGATGGTGGTCGTAGATGTGTATTTCGGGCCTTTTCTCCTTGAGGAGCTTGTCTATCAGTTTGCTTCTGTCTCTTCTTTTGAAATCAACAAGAATGGCAAGTTCTACACTCTTGGGGTCAATCTGTGAAGGTTTGATGAAGGCAGGCTCAAGCTCCGCTTCTTTTATTAAATCCCTTGCGGTCTTTTCCATGGAGTTAGGAAGCACCATGAGCGCATCGGGGTACAGTTTTTTGGCTGCAACCATGGAAGCTATGGCGTCAAGATCGGCGTTGTCGTGACAGACAATGATCTTCATGATTCAGCGTTGGTTACTCTCTCGAGAAGCTCCCTTTCATCAAAGGGCTTGAATAGAACCTTGCATTTGAGGTCCTTGAGCACCATGTACTCCTTTTGATCACCCACTCCTGAAAGAAGAACTAAAGTCTTACCCTTGAGGTGCCGCTTTGTTTCTACAACCATCTGCACAGCTTCACTTACGGAGGCGTCGTCCAAGGGATCGTTCACGACAACTTTACTGAATATCTCTTTTTCCAAAATCCTTAGGGCCTCGTGCAGGTTGTGGGCTTGAACCACCTTTGCTCCGTGCCTTTCCAAAATCATCTGCAACATGTTCCCCACCACTGGATCAGAGGAAACAACCAAAACGCTTTCTCCAGCACACAGCAGGGACTCGTGGGGCAGCTCCTTTGTCGTTTGTCTCCCTTTGGGAATGGTGATGGTGAAGCGCACACCGTCGCTGATGTTTTCCACCGAGATCTTTCCGCCTATACCTTCAATGTATTCCTTGGCTAAGGAAAGACCTATGCCTGTCCCTTCTTCTTTTGGCTTTGTGCTAAAGAAGGGATCAAATATCTTGTCTATAATGCTTGATGGGATGTGTGCTCCTAAGTTTTCTATAGATATGTGGATCCATTCCGGATCGGACCAGGTTCTGACCCGGATGATCCTTTCTTCTCCCAGTTTTAACACAGCATCTTCTGCGTTTGTGATGATATTTAATATGGCCTGGTGAACAGCCTTGGGGCTGGTTTCCACAAGAGGTAGATCCTCTTCAAGGTCAAGTTCCACTTTGATGTTGTGGGCTTTGTGGTAGAAAGTTCTCAGCTCCAGTATGCTTTTTACAATCTGGTTGGCATCTACTGTGGCAATGTCGGGAAAGTTCAAGGGGATAAGGTTGTTCAGTCCTTTGATTATGGTGGCACATCTGAGCGCTTCCTGGTTTATGTGCTGTATGAGCCTTTTCCTTTCAGGATCGCTTTCCCTTTCAAGTAATAGGTTGGAAAAGCCTACAATGGCTGTTAAGGGGTTGTTTATTTCATGGGCGAGACCTGTTATTACCCTCTCTAAGGTTTTCATTCTGTCAGATTGAATGAGATGCATCTGAAACTTAACATGCTTTGTGATGTCTCTGGCTATGTGTACGTATAAGTTGCCGAAGAGATCCGTGGGGATTCTGTAAATGCTGAGACTGTAAACCCTATTGCCCCTGGCTTTCACTAAAGAGTGCTTTTCTCGGTTCATTCTCCTGACGATGGCACATGTGTCTGGAAAGGTGCTGTGCTGTTTGACTATCTCCGGACACTTTTTGCCAATGATGGCTTCTGAAGGGGTACCAAACATGGCCTCAACGGCAGGGTTGCAGTCTAATACAGTGCCTTCCTCATCAGTAACCCATACAGCTTCGTCAATGAGGCTTAGTATCTCAGAGGCCAAGAAGGAAGATTTGAGAATACCCTTCCTCAGCACGTTTTTGGACAGATAGTCAGATAACACTTCAGCTATTTTTCCGAAGTTTTCATTTCTTCTATCAGTACACTTGATAAAACATACGCAGCCAATGCATGTTCCGTCTCTCATAAGCAGCGGATGAGCAAAGGCGAATAAAATTCTACCATCGGGCAATCTAAAGGAAGTTTCAACAAGCTTTTGTTCTTGCATAACCCTTTTAGCTATCTCCAGAGTGTAGGAGCAGGCTTCAGGAAGAGAAGAGCCTTGAACGTGAGGTGAACAGCACTGATGCACTATGTTGGTTTTGTCCTTGCTTTCCTTGTATACTACACTTATCCCAACTATCTCCGGAATGTCCTTGAGGGATTCACAGACTTGGGCAATGGCGTCCCTTTCGTTTTTTGATTTCAGGATTAGGTTCCTAAAGCTTTCTGCATCAACTCTCATAGATACTCCTCAGATAAACGGACAGTTTCTTAATGGAATCAAGAAGTTTCCTGTTCACGTAAAAGGACGAGAAACCGCTGAAGATAAATAAAAAAGCGGACGCTATAAATATTTTCAGAAGCGTGTTTACAGGCTTCCACCCCTTGAAAGTCGCAAGAAGCCCGTACGAGTAAACTGCAAGTCCCAATATGATTGCTGCCGATGTGGCGTTCATCAGCTTTCTCAAGGTGTCGGTTTGGGGGAGCATACTTTCCACATCTTCCATCCTTTTTTTGTACTCCTTAACTCCTATGCTCATTTCCTTCTTTTCTTGATCCCACACCTCGTATATTCTTGAAAGCAATTGATAAAACTTCTTCTCGGTGTAGGAGGCAAAAAACACCATCATGCTGCATATGAGACCTAAAAATCCAATGGTGAGAAAGATAAGCTCTAAGCCAAACCCTCTGCCCGTAGCCATTCTTCTAACCTTTTTACTCCTTCTTTTATGTTTTTAAGGGAGTTGGCGTAGGAGAACCTCACATATTTGTGGGTGAGGTTATTGCCAAAGTCTTTTCCAGGAGTTATGGCTACCTTGGCCTTTTCCAGTGCTTCCATGGCAAACTGGAAGCTGTCCTCTGTAAATCTGTCCACCTTAGCAAATATGTAAAAGGCTCCTGCTGGGGCGTAGTTTATTCCGAAGCCCAGTCTGGTTAATGCCGGTATGAGATAATCCCTTCTCCTTTTGCATTCTTCAACATAGCTGTCGTAAATCTTCAAAGCCTCTTCGGAGAAGCACTCCGTTGCTGCATACTGCAGAGGGGTGGGGGCGCATATAAAAAGGTTCTGGGCGATGCACTGGAAGAGCCTTACTTTGTCTTCTGGAACGATTATCCAGCCGAGCCTCCATCCTGTGGCTGTGAAGTATTTGGAGAACCCGTTTACTACAATAGCGTCCTGACATATCTGAAGCACCGTAGGGCTTTTCGCTTGATATTCTATCCCATGGTAGATTTCGTCGGAGATGATGCCCATATTGAGGGACTTTGCCTTTTCCACAATCCTTTCTAACTCTTCTGTAGTGAACACAGAACCTGTGGGGTTGGACGGGAAGTTCAAGATCAGCACGTTGCCATCGTTCAAGTGTTCTGGGGTGAGGTTGAAACCATCTTCCTCATATATCTCTATGGGGACTTCCTGGAAACCTAAGAATCTGGCCATATTTTTATAGCATGGGTACCCTGGATCTGTATAGGCAATTTTGCTCCCTCTCTCCTCTGCCATTATCCTTATGGCTGTCGTGAGGGCAGGGGAGCTGCCTGGGGTTATAAATATCCTCTCAGGAGACACATCAACGCCGTATCGCCTGTGGTAGTAATCGGAGATCCTTTCCCTTAACTCTGGAAT
>WGAU01000064.1 GCA_015494645.1 Aquificota bacterium | reverse complement strand
TGGAAAACGCTTGCTTGCCTCAAGAAAAGGTGCAGATTCTAAAGCTGGGGGAGCTTGAGGGAATCAGGTTTACAAGCATGAATTCCATTGTCTTTGTGGGATGCCAAAGGAGTGTCGTTAAGGACAACGGTATTGTGACCGACAGGGGTTATTTCAGGAAGGGTCAGGTGTGCTATTGGGTGGAGCTGGAGGATGTTTCCGATCCCGTTGGCATTGAGAGTGCAAGCTTGACCTTCGTAAAGAATCATCTAAAGGCCCATGATTTTTCCCCCCAGGAGCTTGAGGTTGTGGCACGTATGGTCCATGCGGTAGCGGACTTTTCCGTGGCATCTTTGGTGAGATTTTCCCCTGACTTTGTGGGCCGGGTGATAGAAAAACTTAGGATGGGAAACGTCCTTATACTGGCAGATACCGATATGGCAAGGGCAGGCATCTCCAGCCTTCTGGTTGAAAGGTTGAATGCAAAGGTGCTTTCCCTGCCCAAGCCTCAAGGTGCACCGCCGAATGTGACGAGGTCAGCTTGGGGCTTGAGAAGCATGTCTTCTGAACTTTCTAAGGCTCTTTTGGTGGTGGGCAACGCTCCTTCGGTGCTTTTGGAGCTGAAAAAGCTAAAGGAAGACGGTGTGGATATGCCCTTTGGCGTTGTAGGTCTTCCTGTTGGCTTTGTGGGAACATGTAGGGCCAAGAGGATCTTGGAAGATCTTTGCGTTCCCTACATGACTGTTGAAGGAAACCGAGGTGGCACTCCCATGGCAGTGGCAGCGGTGAATGCGCTTTTGAGGTTGGCCCTTGCTTGAAGATTTTGAGAGGTTTAGAGAGGCAATTTCCAAAAGATTGAGCGAGTTCAAGAATCTTTGGAAAGAAGCTTCCGAAGAGAGGCTCTACATGGAGGCCCTTTTCTGTCTTTTTACTCCTCAGTCCAAAGCTGTGAAGTGTTGGGAGGCTGTTGAGGAGCTGAAAAGGAGGGGGCTTCTTTTTGCGGACGATAGGGAGAGAATTGCCCGTGTGTTGATGGGCAGGGTCAGGTTTCACAACACCAAGGCGCATAGAGCCGTGGAGCTTAAGGGAATCTTTTGGAATGAGGGTGCTTTGAATATCAGAGGTCTGCTATCTTCCTTTAAAGATCCGAAAGCTGCAAGAAACTGGCTTGCCGAGAACGTTAAGGGCTATGGATACAAAGAGGCCAGCCACTTTGTGAGAAACATAGGCTATACTTTTGATGTTGCCATAATTGACAGACATATACTCAAGAACCTTAAAGAGGCGGGAATTGTAGAGGAAATTCCCAAGAGCATTTCTCCAAGAAAGTATCTTGAGCTTGAGGATACTTTTGTACGGTTTGCTAAGGATTTAGGACTTTCTCCCCAAGAGCTGGATCTGTTTCTGTGGGCAAAAGAAACAGGTTTCATTTTTAAGTAGGATTTGATTTTTGAGTTAATTTCTGTTAACTTTCCAGTAGAGACAAAGAGAGGAGGTATGTAAATGGTTGAGCAATACACCACTGATGAACTTAAGGATATGTTGAGAAAGAGGGGGATACAACCTTCATTCCACAGAATTCAGGTGTTCAAGTACCTTCTTGAGAACAGGATCCATCCCACGGTTGATAACATATACAGGACACTGAACAAGGAAATTCCCACCCTTTCAAAGACTACCATATACAACACCCTCAATCTTTTTGCTGAAAAGGGGCTTGTTGAGATACTAACTATTGACGAGAGAGAGGCGAGGTACGATATAGAAACATCCCCCCATGGACACTTTAAGTGCGTGAAGTGTGGCGCTATCTACGATGTTTGGGATGTGAAGGTTGGCTTTGACAAAAAGCAGCTCAAGGGCTTTGATATAGGCAGCGTTCACGTTTATATTAGGGGTGTCTGCAAGAATTGCCAGAAAAGCTCTTAAAGTATGAGGCGCACAGGGAAGCTCGGGTAGTAAAGCGTCTCAACCGCTTCCTGGTCTCTTTTGAGGCTGATGGTGTAGAGAATTTGGCGCATCTTCACGATCCGGGAAGGTTGCAGGAGATCATTTATCCGGGAAACAGGATTCTGCTCCGCAAAGCTACCAACCCTTCTCGCAAAACCGCTTGGGATGTTGTTGCAGGCAGAACGCCCGGTGGGTGGGTGCTTGTAAACTCTGCTGTGCACCGAGCCTTGGCGGAGAAGATTTTTACTTCAAGCCTTTTTCCCTATCGTGTGTCTAAGATTCTGCCTGAAGTGCCTCATGGAAGAAGCAGGTTGGATTTTCTTTTGGAGATTAATGGTAAAAAGATGTGGGTTGAGGTTAAGGGTTGTACCCTTGCGGAAAACGGTGTGGCCCTTTTTCCAGATGCTCCTACTGCAAGGGGTACTAAGCACATGGAGGAGCTTGCTGAAGTAGCAAAGGATGGGGATTCCGCTTTGGTTTTGATTTTGGTGTTTAGACAGGATGCAACTTTCTTTTCTCCCAACGCCAGAACGGATCCCAAGTTCGCAAAAAGCTTTTTAAAGGCTATTGAAAGTGGTGTTGAAGTTTTACCGCTGCTTTTGAGCTACGACGGCCGGTGGATAAGCCTTTTGAAACGTATTGAGCTTAGGTTATGATAACGCCTGCGTATCCTACTACCTGCTGATAATCCCCAGTTATATCTCCTGAAGTCATGTATCTGATTAGCTCCGCCTTTTCCGCTCCAAGCTCAATAGCCGCCGACAGTACGCTTATCGTGGGCATAACACCACACATGCTGATATTGTACTCCTCCACCACTCGGTAGAGCTCTCCCGGACTGAGCTTGAGTATGGCAGAGAGAGCCAGCTCATCCTTTTGGGCGGCGGACTTTTGGCTTTCGTAATGGGTAAAGTCTGTGCTTGCTACAAGCAGTGCGTCCCGTCCTGATTCTGTGATTGCTTCGGCTATGGCTATTCCCAGCTCAACGCATGCCTGAAAGTTTTTGGTGCCGATGACGATGGGCACAATTTTTATGTCCCTTCTAAAATACTGGATGATGGGAATCTGTACTTCAATAGAATGTTCTGCTAAGTGGGCTGTATAGTCTTCCTCGGCATGGGAAGCTTTATCAATTATAAGTTCAGCCAATTCTTCATCTATGGGCACATCTCCCAAGGGCATAGCCCATACGCCGGTTCTCATAACCGATATGGGGGCACCTATTCCTGTGTGATTGGGTCCAGCTATAACCACAGTTTCGGGGATAATCACCTTGCTGAATACCTCGGCGGCTACATATCCAGAATACATGTATCCTGCGTGTGGAGAGACAACTGCTTTTGCTTTTATAGGCTTTACTGTAGCCTTGGGGGATATATGCTGTATCATCTCAAGAAGCCTTACCGGATCTTTGGGGTAGAAGTAACCTGCTACTGCTGGTTTCCTGACCATGGCATCACTCCAAAGCGCTGGAGTATGTTTCTATTTAAGAATTTATCCTTAAATTTCTTGGGTGACAACTGTATCACTACCTTGCTGGACATCTTAAGTACGGGGTACGTTACGCCTCTACTCAAGTATTTTTCGGTGCTGGGAGCAAAGGTAACTATGGCGATGAACACCACCGTTGCTGCAAGGAGGCCTTTCAAAGCTCCGAAGGCGAGTCCAAGTACCCTGTCAAAAAAGCGAAGATAGAAAAAGGAGATGATGGTTTTGAGGAGAAGTTCTAAGATGGCAAATAGTATAATAACTCCTACGTATATGGCTAAGAAAGCCACCAGTTTTCCGGCAACAAGGTATCCCTTGGGAATGAACCCCTTTATGGCGTTAAACACCTGAGGGTGGAACCTAAAGGCCAAAACAATGGCTACAATGTGGCTCAAGATGCTTAATGCTTCCTTTATGAAGCCCCTTATGAATCCCATAACACCGAAAATCACCGTGAGGGCTATGGTAAGCCAGTCCATTGGAGTCAAAACCATGGTATCACTCCGAACAGTTTCTTTTTCCTCTTTTTGCCCTTTGCAAGAAACTCAAGGGCTTCCTGAGCCTTATCCACATCTTCCCACATGCCGAATTCCTTTACAACCTTCTCGTAGCATTCTTGGGCCTTTTCTTTCTCCCCAAGGGCCTCGTAGGTTCTTCCCAGCCAGTAGAGGGCTTCCGCTGCTGTGGAGGGATCCGTTGCCTTCTGATATGCCCACTTAAAGCGCATCTTTGCGGATTTGTACTTTTTGACCCTGAAGTAGTACTTGCCAACATATATGTCGTGCTGGGCTAACCTCTCCTCGCACTCGGCTATCTTTTCCCTTGCTCTGGCTGCCCATGGACTTCTCGGGTAGAGCTTTATGAGCTTTCTAAAGGCATCCAAGGCTTTGAATGTGTAGCTCTGATCCTTGTACGGAGGAAGCATAAGCTTGTAGTAGCACATGGCCAGTTTGAACTGCACATAATCGGAGTTGGGACTTAACGGATGGAGCTTAAGGTAGTCTTCGTAAACAGCGGCGGCTTCTTCGTAGTCTCCGTTCTTGTAGTAGGACTCGGCAAGGCCTAGCCTTGCTGATTCTGCCATCTGATTTTGTGGTCCACTTTCAAGGATCCGTTTGAACTTTTCCTCCGCCTCTTTGTACTTCTTTCTGGCTAAAGCGCTTTGTGCTTCCTGATAGAGCTGTTCAGCGGGCTTGTCCTGCTGCTGTTTTTCCTTCTTGCCGAAAAGTCCAAAGAAAGAACATGAAGTTACAAAAAAGGTTACCAATACGAGGAGGGCAGTTATGCGCATTCTTTTCATAGCCGCACTCTCTTAGAAAAGGCCTCTTCAAAAAACCTCTGGTAAAGAGCCTGCCACTCGCCGGTACCCTCAACCACCTTTTTTCTCATCCTCTCAATCCTTTCCCTTGCCTCTCTGTCCAGGGCTTCAAAAAACTTCATCTCTTCGGTAAAGGCGGCTATCATGGCACTTTTAAGCTTTCTTGAATCCTTGACCTTCACCCCTGATTTTTTAAACTCGTCGGCTATTTTTTCAGTAATGGAAAATATCCTTTCTCTGCTCATCATAGCTTAAGCCCCCTTTCTTTGGCCAGCTTCTGTTTGATCATAAGGAACATCTTCTGGTAGCTTATCCCCTGCTGTTCAATCTCCCTTATGTGCTGTCTCAGAAGTCTGTGGGCTTCCTCTTCAATCTGTCTTTCTCTGTCCAAGTCTTCTTTTATAACCTTCTTTACGATTTTCTTAACCTTTTCCAAATCTGAATCTTCAACGGCCCCACTTTTCAAAAGCTTCTGTGCTATACTGGAGGAGAGATACTCTATCATGGCCTCACTTAGCCTCATGGCTCATCCCCTTTGAGTTGAAACTTAGGTATCAAACCTTATATATTAGTTAACTCGGATTTTCGCAACAAAGGAGGGGGCATGGCCAAGCTTGTTCTTGCCACAAGAAACAAGGGAAAGGTTGAGGAAATTAAAGCCCTGCTATCCGATCTTGAGGGATTGGAAGTGTTATCCCTACTGGATTTCCCAGAGGACGCTGTGGGTGAAATAAAAGAGATCGGGTCAACTTTTGAGGAGAATGCGTACATAAAAGCCTTTACCGTTGCCAAGGCTTTGGGGCTTCCCGCTTTGGCAGACGATTCGGGTCTTGAAGTGGATGCGTTGGGAGGTAAGCCTGGGGTGCGTTCTGCCAGATTTGGGGGAGAGGGAGTGAGCGACGAGGAGAGGAACAAGAAACTCCTTAGTTTATTAGAGAATGTTAAATCTCCTCATAGAACAGCGCGATTTAGATGTTGTATGGTGCTTGTGGTGCCTCCTGAGTTTGA
>WGAU01000063.1 GCA_015494645.1 Aquificota bacterium | reverse complement strand
CCGTAAAGCACCGCCAGCTTGGCGTGCATGGGAAAGGATGCTGTGAAAACTTTGTATTTCCCAGAAGCCACCTTAAATGCAGCCTTCACATTTACAGATAAAAGCTCCTGTATCTCCTGAGAGAGCTTGGGGATATCAAAAAGCTCACCCACGAAATTTCCTAACACCTCCTCCACGTCGGATCCGCGAAGGCCCATTACCACATCCGCCTCTTCATAACCAAGCTCATCAAATAAAGTGAGCACATGAACCGGTGAAAAGGAAAAGGTAAGAACCAGCACCCTGCGAAAGCCCTTCAAGTAATCAAATACGGAAGAGACCCTCTTGCCCTTGTAGAAGCATATAAGGTTGGTGCTGGCTATGGTATCTTCAAGAAATGAAAGCTGCATGACAATGTTCCACGTGGAACACCTCTACTACACCTCGGAAAGGACCTGTTTGAGAGCGCTGATAAACTTTTCGTTCTCCTCGGACAAGCCCACATTCACCCTGATGTATTCAGGCAGAGAGTATCCGTCCATGGCTCTTACAATAACGCCTCTGTCAAGGAGTTTCTCAAAGACCTCCCTACCCTTACCCGCCTTCACCAAAACGAAGTTGGCATAAGAAGGCACATACTCAAGACCCATTTCTTCAAAGCACCTGTAGAAGTAGGAAAGTCCCTTTTTGGTAAGCTCAACGGTTTTTTTTACATGCTCCTGATCGTCAAGGGCAGCCAAAGCGGCTTCCTGAGCCAGAAGATTTACGTTAAAGGGCTGTCTCACCCTGTTCATGTAATCTATGATGGTCTCGTTAGATATGCCGTATCCTATCCTGAGCCCCGCAAGACCATAGGCTTTGGAGAAGGTACGCATGAGGATGAGATTTTTTTCGCCTTTCACGGCTATCTCTTTAAGATCGGGAAAATCGGGATCTTTGCAGGCAAACTCGTAATAAGCCTCGTCAAAAACCACTATTACATGATCAGGAATCTTAGAAAGAAAGCGCTCTACTTCGTCCTTCTTCACGATAGTGCCCGTAGGGTTATTGGGATTTGCCACAAAAACCATCTTCGTTCTTTCGGTTATTGCATCCGCCATGGCATCAAGGTCGTGGCGAAGATCCTCAGTTAAAGGCACCTCAATGGCCTTAAGCCCCATAGCCTTGGATATGAGCTTGTAAACCACAAAGGCGGGCCATGCATATACCACTTCATCTTTTGGCTCAAGAAAGGTGCGCATGAGGATCTCTATTATCTCGTTGGAGCCGTTGCCAAAGATGAGGTTCTTTTCGCCCACTCCCAAAAAATTCGCAAGCTTCTTCCTTAAGTAATAGCAGGCACCGTCAGGGTATCTGTTAACCTTAAATGCTGCCCGTTTGATAGCTTCAACCGCTTTGGGAGAGGGACCTATGGGATTCTCATTGGAGGCAAGCTTTATCGCCTTAATTCCCCTTTCCCTCTCCAACTCCTCTATGGGCTTTCCCGGATCGTAGGGAACGAGATCCTCAAGCTCAGGCCTTACTTTCAGCATCTATACCCCCTAATCGTTCAATTTCTTTTCTTATCTCTTCTATAACCTGCTTATTAAAAATAACCTTGTCTCTGCCCCTTTTAACAGAAAAGACAACATAAACCTTCCCACCAAATATGTCTTCAAAAGCCTTATGAGAAGCATAAAGCCACTCACACCATTTATGACCCTCTGGAGTCTGTTCATAACTGATCGGCTTTATCTGTAATCCTATAATGCCCTTTTTAGCCTTTATATAGAAATCTACATTGTATAACCTGTCCCACTCGTCAGGTGCAGGATAAATCTTTACTCCAAGGAGAGTTTGAAGCTGACCATATACTGTCCTTTTCCATATATAGGCTACACAATCCTGCTCAGTTATCTCTTCAATTTCAGCCTGAATGACCTCAGTTATTTTAACATAGAGTTTTCTACCTAATTCTTCTAAATAAGCCTTTGGTTCTAAGGATATCCCCTTCTCCTCAAGAAAACTTCTTAACTTTTCCAAATAGCACTTTTCCCATTCTTCTACATCCTTAGGAGCACACTGGCGTATCCACAATGACACCGGCCCCACAGAACTCTTTTGATTCAGCTTCCATCGGTTGGTTGCTATATTGAGAATCCATTCCTTAGCCACTAACGACCACTCCTCGGTCATTTGCCATTTTAAGGAACTTTTGTTTCATAGCGTATTCAGTAAGCTGATCAGGTATAGCCAAACCAGACTTTATAAGATAAGCATTTACAAATATACCATTCTTCAAGTAGATATACACAGGTGTAACATCACCAGCTTTCGAGGAGAAGAGTTTATCAAATCTGATATAAATCTTCTTACCGAGCACTCTTTTCCTCAGATAATCCAAAGCTTCCCTCTTCTTGACAATTTCAACTCCCAAAAACTCAACCTTTCTACCGTCCTCCAAAAGAAGCGTTTTCTCATTTATCACTTCTGTTACTTTGTATAACTCTCGCTTCACACAGGAAGACGGATCCTTTATCGGCTGAGCATCTTTAACAACAGGCGAATAATTAGGTTCTTCTATTTTCACTTCTTCTTTTCTAAAAACAAAATCTACATTGCGCATATTCATAAAACTAAGCATTCCTTCACTGACACCCAATTTTTCTTTTATTATAGGAACAAATCTCTCGTTTATCTCATACCCTACCGCATTTCTGGAAAGCTTGAGAGCGGCTCTAACAGTTGTTCCACTTCCTAAAAAAGGGTCCAAAACCGTATCCCCAACAAAGCTGAACATTTTTATAAGTCTAAAGGGAAGCTCCTCAGGAAACATAGCCTCATGACCTAACTGTTTGGCACCACCAAAACGCCAATGCCCCTTAAAGTATTCTTTCCACTCTTCCTTGGTAAGCTTAGATTTTTCTTTAACCTCTCTTAGCACCTTAGGAGCCTTTCCCGGCTTTTTAAAAATAAGTATGAACTCGTAATCAATTTCCACCATACCGTTAGGCGGATAAGGATAAGAACCCATTACATTTGCACCGCCTGTGGTATTCATAGTAGTTTTTTTCTGCCATATTATAGAGCCCATATAATCAAATCCTATCTTCTCACACTGAAGAACAACTTCAGCATGAAGTGGTATAACTTTATAGCGGCCATAAACCACAGAACAGGCAAACAGATCCCCTATGTTAATACACAGCCTCCTGCCAGCTTTTAAAACTCTATAACATTCAAACCATACAAGATATAGATCCTTCAGATATTCGTGAAGAGTTTGTCCATATCCTATTTGCCCTTCAACACCATAATCCTTTATGTGCCAGTATGGCGGGGAAGTAATTACAAGATCTATACTTTCATCCTCAAGCTCCACCATCCTTCGGCTATCGCCAATAATAATTTTTGCTTTAACATCCTGCATCTTTACCCTTTCATCCCCTCAAGCTTTTCTCTTAAAAGTTTGTTGACGAGCTGGGGGTTGGCTTTTCCTTTTGTTTTTTTCATCACCTGTCCAACGAGGTAGCCTATCACCTTGGTCTTGCCCTTAAGGTACTTCTGCACCTCTTCGGGACACTCAGCTATCACTTCGTCAACGAACTTTTCTATTTCGCCAGCATCGGTTATCTGAACGAGTCCCTTTTCCTTAACTATAGCCTCGGGATCCCCGCCTTCCTTATACATAATGTCAAATACCTGCTTGCCTATTTTGCCAGATATGGTGCCTTTGTCTATTAGCTCCACAAGCTTTGCCACTTGCTCAGGCTTTATAGGAGACTGGGTTACATCTTTACTCTCCTTGTTTAGACGGCCAAGAAGCTCAACCATTACCCAGTTGGCTATTGCCTTGGGGTTGTTGTAGGCAGAAACTGCCTTCTCGTAGTAATCCGCAAGCTCCCTTGAAGAGCACAGCACCTCGCTATCGTAAGCGGAAAGCCCATACTGATCCATAAAGCGCTTTTTCTTCTCATCTGGAAGCTCCGGGAGCTCAGAGCGCATATTCTCAACAAACTGCTCCGTCAGCACCAGAGGAACGAGATCCGGTTCCGGGAAGTATCTGTAGTCGTGCTCCTCTTCCTTCTTCCTCATGGTCTCCGTTATGCCAAGATGCGGATTCCAAAGGCGGGTCTCCTGCTCAACCTGCCCACCCTCCTCCACAACGGAGATCTGTCTCTCTATCTCATACTCAAGGGCACGCTGCACATGCCTGAAGGAGTTCATGTTTTTCAGCTCCGTCTTCGTCCCCAGTTTGTCGGAACCCTTGGGTCGAATGGAAACATTGGCATCGCACCTCAGCTCACCCTTTTCCATATCGGCGTTGGAAACGCCTATGTATCGCATAATGGTTCTAAGCTTCTGCAGATAAAGCCTTGCCTCTTCAGGAGACGATATGTCCGGCTCGCTCACAATCTCTATAAGGGGAACGCCAGCTCTATTGAGATCCACATAGCTAAAAGGATCATCCCCTTCGCCGTGTATGTTCTTTCCAGCGTCCTCCTCCATGTGAACCCTCTTTATCCTTATTCGCTTGGAACCTTTTTCTGTTTCTATCTCTATGTAGCCATCTTCCGCCAGCGGCATATCATACTGGGATATCTGATAACCTTTGGGAAGATCGGGATAAAAGTAGTTTTTCCTAGCAAATACAGATTTAAGATTTACCCTGCAGTTCAAAGCCAGTGCAGCTTTAACGGCGTATTCCACGGCCTTTTTGTTCAAAACAGGCAAACTCCCCGGCATACCCAAGCACACAGGGCATACATGGGTGTTGGGCGGAGCGCCAAACTCAGTACTGCAGGAACAGAAAACCTTGCTTTTCGTACTTAACTGAACATGCACTTCAAGCCCTATTACCGCCTCGTACCCCAAGGCACACCTCCTTCAATTTAGCATTCCCCTTGCCTTCACAGCCCTCTCAACCCTTTTTAAAGCTTCAATAATATCCATGTCAGGCTCCACAAGAAGCATCTTTGCAGCTCTGTAGTAATACTTTGCGTTCTTGTAGTCTCCCATCACCTCGTAACACAGAGCCATATCGTAGTATATCTCAGGACTTGAGGTATCCAGCCTCAACGCCTCATAAAGCAAGTCCAAAGCCCTTGTAACATCCCCACTTATGGCAAACTTAATAGCTGCATCTACCTTCTTTTCGCATATTTCGTATTTACCCTTATATTTTTTAAAGGCAGCCTCCACCACTATTTCATGCGGGGATATATCCTTCACAAAATCCCTGGCAGCCTGTTGCATGGCCTCAGCCATAAGCTCAGCGTTAGTGGGAAAGTCCCCACCACTTCCCTGACACCACTCAACTTCCTTCACAGCTCTGTAGTTCCCAGAGTATACAATTCTGGCGGTTTCAACTTCTATCACCTTTGGGGTAAACATGAATACAGCCTTCTTACGCCTACAGTAGATCCTTTCATCAACCCTTTTCTTGCATTTTTTATCAACACACTTCTCAACTGTCTTATAGAAAGAGTTTCTCGCCACATCCTTAGTTAATACCGAACCTGCAACTACCACATCCACCTTCAGAATCCTGCCTATATCGGCAGCCTCCCCCTCACTTCCGTATTCTTTCTGAACAACCATCTCCTTCAAAAGCTTACCTATGCTTTCTCTATCCACAACGGTGAAATACTTCTTTCCCTTGACATCAACCGATGAAAGCTCGCCTTCAAGTATAGATCTAAACTGCCCATATCTATCCCCTCTAAAATCCAACACAGCTATCCTTCTAAAAGGTACCTTCAGCTTTTCAGGAGGTACTATAGTGGTGAACCTAACTTTGGACGCACATCCAGCAAGGACCAATACGAAAACCAATATAAGTTTCACCATAGAACTATACCTTAGGAGAATACCTACCCCTGAAATCAACAAGCTCCTGTATCCTGTAAGCAACCTTCAACAAGGTCGCCTCGTCAAAGGGCTTGGCAATGATCTGAAGTCCTATGGGAAGACCGTTGCTGTCCAGCCCGCAGGGAATTGATATAGCTGGAACCCCTGCAAGATTTACCGATATGGTGAATATATCGGAAAGATACATGGTTAGCGGATCTGAGGACTTCTCACCAATCCTGAAAGCCGTTGTGGGAGAGGTGGGAGTAATTATCACATCGAAGTTCTCAAAGACCCTCTCAAAGTCCCTCTTTATCAGGGTTCTGACCTTTTTTGCCCTCAGATAATAGGCATCGTAATAGCCTGAAGCCAAAGAGTATGTCCCAAGCATAATCCTTCTCTTTACTTCGTCTCCAAAGCCTTCGGAGCGCGTTTTGAAATACATATCTATCAAACCGTTAAAATCCTCAGCTCTGTACCCGTACTTTACCCCATCATACCTTGCAAGGTTGGATGAAGCCTCGGCGGGAGCCACAATATAATACGTGGCAACAGCGTACTCCGTGTGGGGAAGAGAAACTTCATCCACAGCAACACCTTCCTTCTCAAGAAGCTTTACCGTAGAAAGAACCTCTTCCTTAACCTCCCCCTGTATCCCCTCGGCAAAGTATTCCTTGGGAAGAGCTACCCTCAAACCTTTAACATCCTCTGAAAGCCTCTGCTTAAAATCTTCCACATCAACAGGGGCGCTTGTGGAATCCATGGGATCCCTTCCCGATATGATCTCCAAAAGATACGCAGCATCTTCAACAGTTTTCGTTATAGGACCGATCTGATCAAGAGAAGACGCAAATGCAACAAGCCCATATCTTGAAACTCTGCCGTAGGTAGGCTTCAACCCAACGACGCCGCAGAACGCAGCGGGCTGCCTGATAGAACCACCTGTATCTGAACCAAGGGAAGCTATGCACATGTCAGCAGCAACGGCTGCAGCAGAACCTCCTGAGGAACCGCCTGGCACCCTTTCAAGATCCCAGGGATTCCTTGTGGTGAAAAAGGCAGAGTTCTCCGTGGAAGATCCCATGGCGAACTCGTCAAGGTTAGTCTTCCCGGCAAGCACATAACCTTCTGCTTTCATCTTCTCTACAACGGTGGCATCATAGGGAGGAACAAAGTTGTAAAGTATCTTTGATGCACAAGTGGTCTTCACACCTTTAGTGCAGATGTTATCCTTAACGGCAATGGGAATGCCCGATAGCTTACCATTTTTTACAGACTTAGCATCCTCAACCATAGACCAGTTCACGGTTATGTAAGCCTTAATCTTACCATCAACCTCTTCAATGCGCTTCAAAACCGCCTCTGCTATTTCTTCCGGAGAAGTTTCACCCTTATCTACAAGCCTTTTAGCCTCAACAAGGGACAAACGATTCAACTGCATCTTCGCCTCCGGTTAGATATCTATGTTCTTTGCCTCTTTGGCATAGGTCTGAATAAAGTTTCTTCTGGGAGCTACTTCGTCTCCCATAAGGATGGAAAAGATTCTATCCGCCTCCTCGGCATCCTCAACAGTAACCAGCTTCAACCTTCTCGTTGCAGGATTCATGGTAGTCTCCCAGAGCTGATCAGGGTTCATCTCTCCAAGACCCTTGTATCTCTGAATCTCTGCTCCTTTTCTGCCAAGATCTAAAATGGCATCATACAAAGCGTCAGCACTCGGTACTGAGACCTCATGTTTACCGTCTTTCACAAGGCGAAAGGCTTTGCCCTTGTATCCTTCAATCCTCCTTATTATCTCCCTTAACCGCCTAAACCTTGGAGTTCTAACAAAGTCTCTATCCACTACGGTAACCTTTTCGCCATCCTTTTCAGTGATCACCTTAATCCTGTAGTAACCTGCCTCGTCCGGTTCGACAAAGGCATCCTTGAAACTAACTTCGCCTTTCAGAGCAGCCATAAACTCATCCAATCCCTCTCCTTTCAGCAAAGACTCAATATTTTCTAACCTTGCAAATCGAAGAACAACATCAGGATCTTTACCCCGGGAGAGAAACTTTCTTTCCAAGAATCTGTAGGTCTTCACATCCTCAACCAAGGATTTTAACTCATCCTCAGAAACCGACTTGCCGTTTACATAAACCTCCAGATTCCTCATCCCCTCCTCAAAGAGAAACTCCTCCAGTTCCTCATCGTTCTGGCAGTACCTTTCCATTTTACCCTTCTTAACCCTGTAAAGGGGAGGAAGAGCCACATAAACATGTCCCTCTTCAACTAATTTCCTCATCTTTCTGAAAAAGAAAGTTAGGAGCAGCGTCCTTATGTGAGCACCATCCACATCAGCATCGGTCATTATTATCACCTTGTGATACCTTAGCTTATTCAAATCAAACTCCGCATCCTCCACACCGGTACCCAACGCCAAGATAATGTTCTTTATCTCCTGATTGGACAGAACCTTATCCACCCTTGCCTTCTCCACATTCAGTATCTTTCCCCTCAAAGGCAGGATTGCCTGGAAGCTCCTGTCCCTTCCCTGCTTTGCAGATCCGCCGGCAGACTCACCCTCTACAATGAATAGTTCCCTCTTCTTCGGATCCTTTTCAGAACAGTCGGCCAGCTTACCCGGTAGAGCAGCACCGTCAATCTTGCTTTTCTTCCTCACAAGCTCCTTAGCCTTCCTGGCAGCTTCCCTTGCTTTGGCAGCCGCAAGGGCTTTTTCCACTATAAGCTTTCCAACATCAGGATACCTCTCAAGAAAATCGTTCAGTTCCTCAGCAAACAGACTCTCAACGGCACCCTTTACCTCTGAATTGCCAAGTTTGGTCTTGGTCTGCCCCTCAAACTGAGGATTGGGAACCTTAACACTAATAACAGCAGTCAACCCCTCCCTTAAATCATCCCCAGTTAAAGTTCCCTTAATCCCCTTTAACAAATTGTTCTTCTGAGCAAATTGATTTATGCACCTTGTAAAGGCACTTCTGAAACCGCTCACATGGGTCCCACCATCCACAGTCCTTATGTTATTGGCAAAAGAGTAGAGAGTTTCTGTATACCCAGTGTTGTGCTGGAACGCCACCTCAACAATGATACCATTGTGGTGACGGTCCATATAAAAGACCTGCCTGTAAAGCGGTGTCTTTCCCTCATTGAGATACTCAATTAAAGATTTTATTCCACCCTCGTAGTAGAACTCCTCCTCCTTGTCTGTCCGCTCATCCCTCAGAACTATCTTTAGCCCAGGATTGAGGAAGGCAAGTTCCCTCAACCTACTGGCTACGTAGTCGTAGCTTATGGTTATGTCGGGAAAGATCTCCCTATCAGGCAAAAAAGAAACTTTTGTTCCGGTCCTTTTGGTATCCCCTACTACTTCAAGATCTGTAACGGGCCGTCCCCTCTCGTACCTCTGTCTGTAAATTTTACCACCCCTCCTAACCTCAACCTCCAACCATTCCGAAAGGGCATTGACTACAGAAACTCCAACTCCATGCAAACCACCCGAAACCTTATAGGCTCCAGTATCAAACTTTCCACCCGCATGTAGAGTAGTCATAACCACTTCCACAGCAGGCCTTCCCACTTCCGGATGGACGTCCACAGGTATGCCCCTTCCATCATCGGTAACGGTGATGGAATTGTCTATGTGTATAACCACCTCTATGTTTTTGCAGAACCCTGCCACTGCCTCATCAACACTGTTGTCCACTACCTCAAATATGAGGTGGTGAACCCCCTTGAAATCGGTACTTCCTATATACATGGCAGGGCGTTTTCTAACCGCTTCTATACCGTCCAGTATCTTTATCTTGCCTGCCGTATAATCGGTTTCTCTCACCTGCAAGGCTACTCCTCCAGTTTCAATGGCATTATCACATGTACATAGTCAGGAACCTCGTCCGAAGTCAGCTTAACAGGCCAAAGGGCTTCTCCAGTTGAAACCCGCACATATTCAGAATCAAAGGCGTTAAGTGCTTCCATCAAATACTTAGCGTTAAGCCCAAAAACAAAGGATGTGCCCTTACACTCCGCAATTTCCACTGTTTGCGAGGCAGCTCCAGAAAATGCCGTTCCAGGGGTAATCACGGAAGAAACCACAATATTTTCCTCATCAGGATTAAACTCTATCCTTATACTCTTGGTTTTATCCTCCGAGAAAAGGGAAACCCTCCTTGCCGCCTTCATAAACTCCTGCGAAGAAATGACAAACTCCTTGTCAAACTCTTCAGGTAGTACCCTCCTATAGTTGGGATACCTACCCTCAAGCACTCTACTGAACAACTGCACATTACCAGCCTTCATGTAGAAGTGGTTTTCAGAGAAACCCACTTCAACGGAGTCAACTTCAACCTTTTTCTCCAAGATCTTAACGATTTGCTGAACACCTTTTTTAGGTATAATCATTTCAAAGTCTTCGCCGCCCAGACCTTCCACATTTTTCTCAACCAAAGAAAGCCTGTGCCCATCGGTAGAAACAAAACTCAAAAAGTTTCCCTCCTTTTTGAACAGCATACCCATCAGGGGCATGGATACCGCATCGGTGGCTATGGAAAAACTAACCTTTTCTAAGGCATCTAAAAATGCATCTCTGTTTAATAGCACTGTGTCCTCTGGGATACTGGGCAGCTCGGGAAAATCTTCCAAATCCAACAATGGAAAACTGGCTCTGATACTTCCCACTTCTATCTGCATGGTTGTTGTATCCTGAGAAGTGCTTAAGGTGAGGGGCATATCGGGAAGCTCCTTAACAAATTCGGCAAGTTTCTTTGCTGACACTGCGGTGTTTATAGGTTCGTGTATCTCTGACCACATTTGGATTATCATGCTTTCTTCAAGATTGGTAGCTTTTATGACAAGGGTATCGTCTCCTATCGTTTCGATAACTATGGACGTTAGTATTGGATTGATGGCTTTCTTTTCTACGATACCTTGTATCAGCTGCAAAGCTCCCAAGAAAGATCCTTTGTCTGTTAAGCACTTACCCATGACAACCTCCAAGCAAATACTCGGCCTAATTTTAGCGTTCTGCTTAATGTTTTCAAGTTTTCTTCAGTTTAGTACTAGTAATATGCCTTGTGGATATTGTTGAAACACAAGTATAATGCAAGGAGCTTTGCTGGTATGGATTTGATACGTTTGTGGATAACCTGTAGGTTGTGTTGAAAACTTCAAAATTCAATTCTCCTTTCCAGATCTTCCACAGCTTTTCTGATTGAAGGATCACTTTTCAACAGGTTTTCCACCTTCTTTATTCCGTGATGAACCGAAGAATGATCCATACCACCAAATAGTTCGCCTATTTCAGGCAATGAAAGGGATGTTACCTTTCTTATCAAATACATGGCTATCTGCCTGGGCAACACGATGTTTTTACTTCTTTTTCTTGACTTTAAATCACTCGGTTTGAGATCAAATCTTTCTGCAACCAGCTTTATTATTGCATTAGGTGACAGATCCTCTTCTTGGTAAGGGTACATGGAATCAAGCACCCTCCTTGCAAGCTCTACAGTAATCTGTTGGTTCATGAGGGATGCCATGGCGCTTATCTTAACAAGACACCCTTCGAGTTCCCTGACATTAGATCTAATTCTCTTGGCAATTATGTAGGCCACATCGTCTGGTAGGTTGATCCCCTCTGCTTCTGCTTTTTTCTTCAGTATGGCGATTCTGGTTTCAAGGTCTGGGGGTTGTATGTCTGCTATTAGACCCCACTGGAATCGTGACTTCAGTCTTTCCTCTATATGATCCATTTCTGCAGGTGGCCTGTCTGATGAAAGGACTATCTGTTTACCCTCGTTGTGAAGTTCGTTGAATGTGTGGAAAAACTCTTCTTGGGTTCGATCCTTCCCGGCTATGAACTGTATATCATCTATCAGTAAGACATCTGTCTTTCTGTATTTTCTTCTGAAAGAGGACATTTTGTCGTTTTTTATACTGTCAATGAGCTCATTCATAAACTTCTCGGCCGATGTGTATGTGATCTTTAACTGTGGATGATCTTTCAGCACCTTATGTCCTATTGCGTGCAGAAGATGGGTTTTTCCAAGTCCCACGCCTCCGTAAATAAATAGGGGATTGTAAACCTTACCGGGCTTTTCGGCTACTGCTAAAGCTGAAGCATGGGCAAATTGGTTGCTTGGACCCACCACAAAGTTCTCAAAAGTGTACTTGGGGTTTAGGTTTGGCTTCTGTGAAGTCTCTTCTGTGTTTTTTCTGAGTTCTTCTTGTGTTTTCTTTTCCTTCTGGTTTACGATGTATTCAATGATGGGTTCTTCGACGCCAAATATCCCTGATATTTCGTTTTTGAGAATATTTTCGTAATTTTCTGAGATCCAGCTTCTGTAGAACTTGTTGGGTACCTCAATGAAAAATTTGTTGTCTTCAACCTTCAATAGTCTTGTTGGCTTTAACCAAGTCTCCACACTTGATGGTGGTATTCTTTTTGAAACAGAGTTTAGCAGGTTCTCCCAGATTTCTTTGAAATCCATGGTTTGTCTCCAACTTACTTAGTTTTCCACAAACGCACTTCAAAAATTCCACAGAAAAACGTACAGATAAAACAATCACTTACATCCAAACCAAGAAAATTACTTTCCAATTTTTCCACAGAGTTTTCCACAAGCAGGTGTTGTGGAATCGAGATGTAGAACATATATCAGAGAGCCTTGGGGGTATCAATGGAAAGATACGTGTTATCTTTTGGCTCCAATGTTGGCAGCAGAATGCTGAACATTATTAGGGCCGTGAATATTTTGCTTAGTAGGGATTTTAAGGTTGTTGGTTTATCAAATGTTTATTTGACGGAGCCTGTTGGACCTGATCAGCCGTACTTTTTGAATGTATGTGCGTTTTTTGAGTGCTATGTGAGTCCAAGGGAAATGTTGGATATATGCAAGTGGACAGAGAAGGAGGTTGGAAGGAGAGAAAGGTTTCGCTGGGGACCGAGGGAAATTGATGTGGATATAATATGGTGGTCTGGGGGTAGATATTTTGATGACAGCCTGGAAGTTCCGCACAGGCACTGGAGGCAACGGAGGTTCGTGGTTCAATGTCTCGTAGATCTTGGTTTCAAGGGTATTGAGGGGTCGTCTTGTGAAAAGTTGTTAAATAGGTTAAATCACCAGTGGATAAAACCCTGCCATTGCGCTACTTACCATTTGCATTGTTTTTGTGAGAAACTTTGATGGGCCATAGAACAGGTTTAAAGGATAGGGAATTGTTAGAACGAGAACTTAAAAGAATGCTTCCTCTGCTTGTTGGGTTAGGCGCTAAAAGGAGTTAAAGCATGCCTG
>WGAU01000062.1 GCA_015494645.1 Aquificota bacterium | reverse complement strand
GTTATATATACATCCCCAACAATCTGGAAGACGCTGACACAGTGATGAATATTTCCATAAAACGCAACCTTAAAGGATACCTTATGGTTATTGAAGCGGAAGAGAAAACGGGAAACCGCCAGAAAAGCACAATTTTCATTAAAGCATCTTCCCTGGAAGAAGCCGCCAAAGTATTGGCCCACAATTTTCATTGGTTGGCAGAACTTCCCCCTGACGTTGAAGCAGTAAGCCCTTACTATCACCTGACGGATCCCTCTACACCACGATGAGCATCCTCTACATAGTTTCCACCCCCATAGGAAACCTTAAAGACATAACCTTAAGGGCTATTGAGGTGCTAAAGAAAGTAGATCTCGTAATAGCCGAGGACACGAGAAGAACCAAAATACTGCTGGATCATTTGGGAATACATAAGGAATGCATCAGTTTCTATAAACCTGTTGAGAAAAAAAAGGTTGACGGAATAGTAAGCAGATTGAAGAAAGAAGAGGGAGCCTTGGTATCAGACTCGGGAACCCCTTTGATCTCAGATCCCGGGTACATACTGGTAAAAAAGGCCATTGAAGAAAATATAAAGGTGGTTCCCATCCCCGGGCCATCATCCGTCCTTGCAGCACTTGTAGCATCCGGTATATCCCCAATGCCATTCACCTTCCTCGGATTTCTGCCCAAGGGTAACAAAAGGAAAGAGTTGTTGAAAAAGCTCAAAGACAAAAGAGAAACCCTTATCTTTTTTGAATCACCAGAAAGATTGAAGGAAAGCTTAAAAGATATGTTGGATGTGTTCAAGGATAGAATGATTTGCGTTGCACGAGAGATAACCAAGATGCACGAGGAGTTTGTGAGGGGTAGAATATCCGAAGTTATTGAGCATTTTGAAAAGATGAATCCAAAAGGGGAAATCTGCATCGTGGTGGAAGGCACCAAAGGGAAACCTCAAGAGGCATGGGAAGAAAAGGCAGCAAAGCTCGTTGAAAACGGATACAGCGTTAAAGACGCTGCCAGAATCGTGAGCATACTGTTCAACGTGCCCAAAAACAAAGTGTATACCTTTTTGAAGGATGAAGTTCGTAGCTGATGTCATGCTCGGAAAGCTGGCAAGATTCCTGAGAATGATGGGACAAGATGTGCTTTACTTTGAGAAAGCCGAGGACAACTTTCTCATATACGTGGCTAAAGAAAGCAACAGAGTGCTTCTCACAAGGGACACACGTTTATGGAAAGATGCCGTTTCTGCAAAGGCCAAATCCCTTCTTTTAAGGTCCAACTATGTGAAGGAACAGGTAAAGGAAGTGTTTGAAGCCACCAAGATTAAGCCGGTACGTGCTAGGAACTGCCCTTCGTGCAACGGCGCTTTGAAAAAGAAGGCCAAGTATGAAATAGAAGGGCTTGTTCCAGAGTTTGTCTGGAACAGAAACAGCGATTTCTGGATGTGTGAAAGATGTGGCAAGATCTACTGGAGCGGCTCTCACATAAGAAACTTTGTGAAATTTTTAGGCTTCAACCCGTGGGACGATCATGAGAGACGTCCAGAATGAAAGAGACCATAGAAACCTGCCCATAGATAAGGTGGGCATAAGAGGCATACGCTACCCCATAACCGTCTTGGATCGCCATCACAAAGAGCAACCAACTGTAGCAGAGGTAGATATGGCAGTGGGACTCCCCAAGGAATTCAGAGGAACCCACATGAGCAGATTTGTTGAGATACTGAACCAGTATCGTTGGCGCATACACACGGCCAAGATAGCAGAAATACTCAAAAAAATCATGGAAAAGTTGCCCTCTCATTCAGCTTTCATAAGGATGAGATTCCCTTATTTTATTGAGAAGGCAGCTCCCGTTTCTAAAGAGAAAAGCCTCATGAGCTATCAAGTTGAACTTGTAGCAACCCTTTTTGAAAATGGTAGAAAAGACACGGTGCTCACAGTTGAAGTGCCAGTTATGACCCTCTGTCCTTGCTCTAAAGAGATAAGCGAAAAGGGCGCACACAACCAAAGGGCTCTGGTCAAGATCAGCGTGAGAATGAAAAAACTGGTGTGGATTGAAGAGCTAATAGAAACCGCTGAGTCCTGCGCCAGCGCAGAGCTTTTTTCCCTATTGAAGAGGGAAGATGAAAAATACATAACGGAAAGAGCCTATGACAATCCTGTTTTTGTAGAAGATCTCGTGAGAGAGATCTTTTTAAAGCTGAAAGATGACGAGAGGATAACATGGTTCAGGATAGAAGCGGAAAGTCTTGAGAGCATACATAACCACAACGCCTTCGCAATAATGGAAACGAACAGAGAACCATGAGGTGTGCCGTTGCAATCCTGATTCTCCTAGCAATTGTGGGATGCGGAACCAGATACGAAACAGAGCTTCCTCTTTCCAGCGTGCCAACTGGATGGAGGCAGAGGGGTTACGCCTCCTGGTACGGTCCCAAGTTTCACGGCAGGAAGACGGCAAGCGGTGAGATTTTTAACATGTACTCCATGACCGCAGCCCACAAAACTCTACCCTTAGGCACTTATGTAAAGGTAACAAATCTGAAAAATGGAAAAAGTGTTGTGGTTAAGATAAACGACAGAGGACCTTATGTAAGAGGCAGAATCATAGACCTGTCGTATGCGGCGGCAAAAAAGCTCGGAATGATCAGAGATGGAGTGGTTCCGGTAGAAATAGTTGTTTTAGGAAAGCCAGAAGAAGAAAGCTACAAGTTTAACCTCCTGCACTTCGGGTATTACTACGTGCAGGTGGGAGCCTTTAAGGACTGGTTCAACGCCATAAATGTTGCCAAAAAGCTGAAAAGGGCAAGACTTCCCGTAGAGATAAGGCCCGTCAGCTACAAGGGAGAGAGGCTGTACAGGGTACTTGTGGGGCCTTACACCAGATTTGGAGCAAAAAAGGTAGCACACAGACTCAGGAAGAGGGGATATAGTGTCAGGATATGGAAGGACTGAGCCTGTAGTATCCGTTGAAAATCTCCACAAGGTCTATAAGAGCAAAAGGACCCCTTTTGGCAGGCCCGTATCTGTAAAGGCGCTAAAGGGCATTTCCCTCAAAGTGTATCCTGGGGAGATAGTAGGCATTGTGGGAGAATCTGGAAGTGGGAAGACCACCCTTGCAAAGATCATAGCAGGTATTGAAAGCCCCACCAAAGGCAGGATATTCGTAAAAAAGCCTATACAAATGGTTTTTCAGGATCCTTTCTCCTCCTTAAATCCGAGAATGAAGGTAAAAGACATAGTGGTTGAACCTGTTGAGGCTACAAGAAAAATCCAAAAGCACCAGCGTTTTAAGCTTGCTACAGAGCTTTTAAAAAAGGTTGGACTCGACGAAGATGCCTTGGAGAAGTATCCCCACGAGTTCAGCGGTGGTCAGAGGCAGAGAATAGCCATAGCCCGCGCCATATCAATAGACCCCCAAGTGCTTATTTTAGACGAGCCCACATCCTCTTTAGACGTCTTTGTGCAAGCACAAATCATAAATCTTCTTTTGGAAATTCACAAAAGGACAGAAGCAGCCTATCTCTTCATAACCCATAACATCCCTCTGGTGATAAATTTCGCCCACAGGCTGGTGGTGATGAAAGATGGAGAGATTGTAGAAGAGGGAAACGCCTGGGAGACTTACAACACTCCCAAGCATCCCTACACTGAAAACCTCATATCCTCCGTTCCCTCAAAGATCTTCTCCCTTATCGGATGAAAAAATCTCCCGGTTGTGCTCTCCCATTTTAGGAGGAAGAAGTCTGATCTCAGGCTTGACCTCCTTAAATTTGAGCGGAGGGGCTATGGATAGAGGCTTTCTCTCCTCACCCGGCACATCAAGTTCCCAAATAAGTTTCCTCGCCTTTACATGGGAATCATCAAGAACATCCTTCACATTCTTCACAGGGGAAAGGCACAATCCTTTCTCCAAAGCCAAACGTTCCCAATACTCCACAGATTGTTTCATAAACTCCTTCTCAAGCTCCTCCTTCACCCTGGGATCGTCGCTCTGATGGTACGGGATGAGATCCTCTCTGTTGAGAGCCCTGCATATATCCTCCCAAAATTTCTCCTCAAGCCCTGCAACGGCCACAAAACCATCTTTAGCCCTATATACACAGTAAGATGGATACCTACCCGTGGGCCATGTCTTGCCCTTCTCAGGCGCTCTACCGTAACCCACATACTCCGCCAAAGGTATCTGTAACAGTGAAATGACGCTATCCAGCATGGCTACATCAACAAAGTCTCCCTTTCCTGTAAGGTCCCTCTTCCTAAGAGCAAGTAGAATGCCTATAACCGCCCAAAGAGCAGAGCTTAAATCCGCAATCTGGGTGCCTGGAATGGCAGGCTTATCGTAGCCCGTAAGATCCAAAATACCTCCGAGAGCCACAAAGTTTAAATCGTGCCCCGGCATGTGCTTGTAGGGAGATTCCTGACCAAAGCCGCTTATTGAGCACCATACGATCTTTGGATTCAAAGAGGACACTTTTTCGTATCCCACTCCGAGTTTGTCCATAACCCCAGGGCGAAAACTCTCCAAAATCACATCGGATCGTTTAGCCAAAGAGAGAAACCTTTCCTTGTCCCTTTCGTCCTTGAGATTCAGCACCACACTTTTCTTGTTGCGGTTTAAGGCGTAGAATATGGAACTTTCTTTCCTCATAACAGGTTCAAAGGACCTGGCGTAATCGCCAACTCCCGGAGCTTCAACTTTTATTACTTCTGCCCCGAAATCAGCCAGTAT
>WGAU01000061.1 GCA_015494645.1 Aquificota bacterium | reverse complement strand
CCGCCTACCTCCTTCTAAAGAACTTGTAGAGTATGCCAGCAGCTAATATCCCGCCTCACATAAAACCTGCCATGGTGAGAAAGGAACCGGCTGACAGGGTGCTGATACCACTCAGACCGTGACCGCTGGGGCATCCACCGGCAAGCCTTGCTCCTACCATGACGAGTATTCCACCAACAAAGGCCACAACCATTCTTGCAGTGTTTCCAAGGGAAAGTCTTTCTTCCCAAAGAGGCGGCGATATTCTAATTTCAAACACACCTGACATGAGGGCGGAAACCAACGCCCCTGCAAACATGCCGAAAACAAACATAAACTTCCAATCTACTTCAGGTGGGTGTTTCAAAAAGTAGATCTTGTCCAACTGGTCGGGGTTGACAACTTTAAGTATCATTGCAGTAAGCCTTACAAAGGCAGCAGATGTTCCAAAATACTTACCTGAAACAAGAACAGACAGGGCTAATAGAACCCCTGCTGCAATGCCTGCCAGATAGGGAGACCAGGGATACTTTCTCAGCATGGTGCACCTCACCTTAAAGTTTTACCACTGCCTTTCCGTCGTTTGTTAGGAAAACATGCAACTTTGGTAGATCATGTTTTGCAGGTCCCATGATCTTCTTGCCTCTAATATCAAACCTGCTCCCGTGGCACTTACACACGAATTTGCCCTCCACAAAATTCAAAGGACAACCTAAATGGGTACATCTATTGGGAAAAGCAAAGATTTCCTCTTCGCCTTTAACAAGCCATACACCATTTTTTATCAGAGGCTTATTCAGCCTCGGTGTGTTTTCAAAGATTACAACTCTTTCTTTTCTCTTTTTAGGAGCTGCTTTAAACAAACTGGCCAGAGGGTACGTAAAAATACCCCCCACCAGAGCTAAGATAAACTTCAGTAGTGTTCTTCTCTGCTTATCAGCAGCCTTCTTCCTCACCAAGCTCATTTACTATCATTTGTTTGAAGGCTCTATTATAATACTTCCATGCCTTTTCGCATTTGGGATCAAACTGTATAGCTTTTTTGAAATACTTCATGGCTCTCTCATAGCGCTTTGCGGATAAGGCTTTCTTTCCTTTAGAGATGCATTCATCCTTACTGTTGCAGGAAGCCAAAGCGGAAGATCCTACAAACACCAGTCCAGTGATCAAAAGGGCAACAAACGTTCTTCTCATCCCTTACCTCCCTTGCTATATTATTTCATCATGATTTTTTAATAATACAGCCGCCGTGGTTTATCAATATTAACCCTTGCGTTACATCAAGCTTTCAACTATCAAATAACTTTTGTCTCAACTATTGAAAGGGATACTCAACTGGAATATATCTAAATACATCCGTGGTTTGTGTAACATGTTGATAATTTTATTATAATATCCTAATCAAGGAGGGTGTCGTGAAGGACAGGAGAAAATTTTTAAAGGCGTCGGTAGGTATTTTAGCTGGAAGTCTGATAGTCCCAAAACTGTCTCTTGCTTCAACTGAAAAGAGTGCGGGGCTTCCACCGCTTCCATGGGGAAATTATGAAAAGTTAGATCCTGAGTATGTGAGAAAATTGGGACATCTTGGTTACTATCTTTTTGAGTGTGCGGGAGGTGCCTTTTGGGCGGTGATGACAGCTCTCAAAGAAAAGGTTGGCGAGCCTTACAATATGATTCCCATGCCATCTGTTGAGGAGGCAATAGAAGCTTTAAAAGAAGGAGAGAAAGAACGCTATGTTGTTCCTATGCAATTTGGGGCTGGGGGCACCATGGGTTGGGCAACTGTGTGTGGTTCTTTAATAGGCTGTATGTCAGCCATGAATTTTATTATGCATCCTGCTAAGAAACCATCCAAAAAGATTGCAGATAAGCTTTTCAGATATTATGAAACGGAGCACTTTCCGACTGAAGTTGCAAACAAATATGCGGCAGAACATAAGTTTTTAGTGCCCAAATACAAATCTGATAAGGTTCTTCCAAGGTCTGTAAGCAACTCTACGTTATGCCATGTAAGCGTTTCAAGGTGGTGTTTAGCTTCCGGTTATCCCAGTGGTAGCAAAGAAAGATCTGAAAGGTGCGGTAGGCTTACAGGAGATGTGGCAGCCATGTTTGTTGAGCTGATGAACGCTTACGTGGATGGAAAGCTAAACACGGTGGCTACCGTTACCTTTTCAAAACAGACGAGTGAATGTAGACAGTGTCACAGCAAGAAAAAGACAGGATTTGAGAAGGGACACTTCTCAAGGGGCAAGATGAACTGTGTGAGTTGCCACAGAGACCTGCGTCCGCACATTGCAGAAAATAAAGTAAGGACAGCTTTCGGTGTGGATACAGAGACCTGGGTAAAGGCATCTGTTATCGGTGCAGGGGCTGGAGTTGGTGCCCATGTAATTGCCAGAAGGTTGAATAGGGATGGTTCTAACAAGGAGGGCGGCAATGAGAACGGTGAAGGTTAAAAGGCATCCTACATTGTTTATATTACTTCACTGGGTTTTGTTTGCCGAGACTTTTATACTGTTAATATCCGGTTTTTCCCTTACCTTTGGAGCGTCAAGGGATGTTTTTAGAAATGTTCATATAGCGGTGGGTAGTTTGTGGTTGGGTACGGTTCTTTTCTTCCTGTACTACATGTTTACATCCGATGAGTACAAATGGCTTGGTCTATCCAGACTTTCCTATGCCGTTGACTATTTCTTCAAAGAGACGAAGCTTTTCCTTGACGGGTTTAAAGCCCATCCACCCATAAAATACAATCCAGAAAAAGGGGAATATGAGGAGAAGGTGGTACCGACTGAGGTGCTATCTTTTTGGGGTTGGGTTCTGCTCTTTGTGCTAATGGCCGTAACAGGGCTTGCCCTTACCATACCCGAACTCTTTGGCTGTGTGGCAAAGGTCGCTCACTTTGTCTTTGACAGCTATCAAAATCCCTTTGCTTCATTGAGGATACTTCACTTTGTTTTAGCCTGTGTAGTTGTGGTATTCATGATTTTCCATGCCTATGCAGTGATAGTTTTTGGCTTACTTGGCTCTATGATATCAGGGTACAGAGAGGAACCGGTGGAATAAAAGTCAACGGGGGCGCCTTAGTAGCGCCCCCCTTTCCTTTTCTCCCAAGGGCCTTCCCTTGTATCCTGTGCAGTTGGCAAGCACATCATCGTTGGTTATCAAGAGCTTTTCACCAGCACCAGTTCTCAAACCCAGGCCCGCCGCTTTGGAATTGATGTGGCAGGAGAAACAATCCCTTACTTCTTTTCTAATTGTGTGAGGTGTGTAGCAGGAAACAATGCATGTGGTTTCCAACTCTTTGTCCTGGTAGTGCGCATGAAACCTGTAATTTGGCCTTAAAACACATATCCTTCCCTTATCATCAATGCCAAGGGGAGGATTTTCCCACATTCTCAAAGTCCATCCGATAAACCAAACCCCTTCCTTAAACTTTCCATCCAACCAGTCAATCATTCCGTCGCTTTCTTTCTTTGCAAGGTCCAGCATTTGTGGATCATACCGGTTCATATAGTTTTTCCAAAGGCTCCAATCGGGAATATCTTCCCGCTTGGCGTGTAGTCCGTAATCTTGAAATGACCATGCCGCATGGCATGTTTCGCATCTCAGCCTTTTATGGGTTTTGTCATGCCCTTTTATACCTCTGTATCTGTGGCAATCGGTACACCTGAGGGTTTTTGGTGTTTCCATAACATTCAGGTGGCAGTGGGTGCAGTCCATGCCCTTTTTGTAATGGACATCGGGAGTCAGCTTGTGGTATCTTGAAGATCCGAATTTGTAGTAAACCACGCTGTAGTCCCTTTCAAAAAGGCCGGCATATCCTTGTCCTGTCCTGTTGAATCTGTGGCAGCTTAGACAGTTTTCCGTGCTGGGTTTTGGAAGCAACTTGTGTTTTCTACCATCCTCGTGGCAGGCAGCACACCCTGCACCTCGTTTCTCTGCTTCCGCAAACAAATGGCACCTAAGGCACTTTTTTCTCAAAAAATCATCCACAATCTGTCCAGATTCTCTGTAATCGGGAAGAGTCTCCAGTGTGTATAAGGGTTGCAGAGTGCTTTGGGCCTTCCAAGCAAACCTAACCACAGCGATAATCTCTTTTGCCGTAGCCATGGGAGACTTTCTAACTCTTTCAACCTTATCCCTATGGCATCCACCACATACGATTTCGGATCTTAGACTGGCGGGATTCTTAACCACTACAGGGTGTCCTGTCCCTTTGCCCAAGATTCTATGGCAGTGGGTGCATTTCTCTATACCTGGATGCGCAAAATTGTCCTTGTCCTTATGGCATTCTTTGCAGCTAGCCCACAGGGAACTAACCCCAGATAGCAGAAAGATAGTCAATACAAGCATCCACCACTTATTCATCTTCCAAACCCAAAAGAGTGGTCTTGTTTAAGTCCACGGATAAAATTTTCTCTATTTCGCCTTTGGATAGACCCCGAGAGCCTTTGGGGGTGATGGTTATTACAGTCTTTCCGTCAACCACCACGGTGTCAGGAGGGTAGGAGAAGTCAATCCCTGAGTCTCGGGATAGATAGACATTCGATCCAAGTCCAAGTACCTCTTTCTTTCTGTGGCAGTCAACACAGGAAAGTCCCACTCTTCTTGTTGTGTGCGGATTCATGGCAGTGGCTACAAAGGCCTTTGGGCCCTTGGAGTAGCCATTTTGCTTTTTTATAAAGACCTCGCTTTGGCAAAAAATGAGAGGGGAAACCTTTCCCCTCTGGTTTACACCAAGAACCACTCTGTTAAACCTGATAAACCCCCTTCGTTCAATCCACCTGCCCTTAGTCTTTCTTTGGGCCAAGTAATCGTATTGTTTGCCCCGGGGGTAATATAAATCGTGGCAACCGAAGCAGTTGGGGGACCATGCGCTGTGGCACGAGTAGCATTCAACTTTTCTCTGGCAAGGGAAGTTGTGCTTGGGGTTGCCCGTTATTATCTTTACGATGTACCTTTTGCCCGTTACCTTGCTGTAAAGAACCCATTTGTCCTTCTCCTGCTTAAGGTTGGGTATTTCTCCTCCCTTTGAGGTCAATCCTACTATGTCTCCCATGTTCACCGAGTAGTTGGGGTTGAAAGTGGAGGTAAAGAGGGCGTAGCTTCTTTTGTCCACCTTTTTCCCTTTGGGAGGAGAAGTATAACTTCCATGGCAGTCCTCGCAGCGAATTTCCACTTGTTCAAACATGTTCTTGTACCTGTTGCCGTCTCCCATAACCTCTCTGCCAGTATGGCAGTCTATACAATGCATACCGAGTTCGTAGTGAATGTCGGGAAGCACTCTGCTTCCGTATCTGCCTCCTGAAAGCCTCACTTCTGAAAACCTGTAAAAGCCGTTTTCGGCGATGCCTACATAGCTTATTCCCTCTCTTCCGCTTCTGTTGTGACACCTCAGGCACTGGGACGTAGGAATGGCAGTGGTGAATTTGTGTTTGTGGGTGCCGTATCCACTGTATATAACATGACAGGCAGCGCACCCTGAGGAATGGCTGTTCTGTCCGAGTTTTGCTTCAACCTTGGTATGGCACTTTGCACAAAGTTTTCTGAAGTGGTCTAAGGCAAGGTCCCTGTCCTTCCACTGGTTGATTATTCCATTTTTAACTCCTTCCATGGTGCTCATTATGGTGTTTTCCACCCTTTTTATGTGCTCCTTGAACCATAATCCTCTGTTCTGGTGGCATGTGGTGCCATCTGGCATGGTTTTTCCGCACGATGCTCTTACCACCGAAAAGTCCGATGGGTTTTTTCCCCCGAGTAAGTCCCTATGGGCTTTTTCTTTGTTCAAAGTTAAAGGATCTCCCCCGTGACAAACGGTGCACCCAAACACAGCAATGGGGTGGGAAGAGCTTATCTCTTCAGTGTTCCTGTGACAGGTTATGCAGTATTCCCTAGTGTTCCATCGGGTTTTGACAAGCATAGGCCTGTGGCTGAACCTCCTCCATTCTTTTGAACGTTCTTTGAAAATGACTGCTGCAAAGGAAAGGACAAAAATCACAAAGGATAGTGCAAACACCCAGGATCTACTCACGCAGAATGCCCTCTAAGATCCTCTGGAGTATTCTGGCGGTGGCACCCCATATAATGTTGCCATTGTATTCTATTAAGGGGGTTTTGAAGAGTATACCCTTGTAACTGTAGTCAACCACGGGTATGGGATGATGGCGTAGAAGGAAGCTCAGGGGAACGAAAAAAGCCTTTTCTATCTCTTGCCTGTCATAATTAACTTTGGGCTTTTCCCGTAGCACGCCTATGAAGGGATATATTATGTAGTTTGTGCTTCTTGTCTCAACGGGATCCATGGCTCCCAGAACCTCTACCTTTTCCTTTAGGATTCCCGTTTCTTCTTCAAACTCCCGGAGGGCTGTGTTTAACAGGTTTTCATCCCCTTCTTCAAAACATCCACCGGGGAAGCAGACTTGCCCACCGTGGGGATAATTGCTATCAACTTTTTTTAAGAACAGTAGCTGTGGCTCCTCTTCCGCTAAGCAGAAAGGGACTACAACGGCAGAGGGGATACGATTGGTTTTCGCTAATTTGGGTCTTTCGGCAACGATTCTTTTTAACGATTTGATTATGTCCTCCATGGTAGGATGCTCTTATATCAGGATAGCAAAGATTCTTAAAGGCATCGGAGAGGTCTTATGCTGAAGGTCTGCTTCATCAGCATGAAAGGAGGAACCGGTAAAACCACGCTGTCTCTGCTGTTTTCACTGTATTTAGCCAACAAAGGGAAGAAGGTTCTTGTAGTGGACATGGATCCTCAGGGAAATGCAACCATCGCCCTTGCAGAGAACAAAGTCTTTGACGACAATGGGTTTTTGAAACTTGGAATGCCCTACATAATTGAGGCTTTCCTTCTTCCAAAGGTTTCCGCGGACAGGCTTAGATCAAGTGTTCTGGAAAACACCCTTGAGGTGTCGCTTCACGCTGGCAGGGTTCTATACTTAATTCCCAACTTCTTAGAGTCCCACAGGTACGATCTTCACCTCGTGAGCAATCATGCCGTACCTGTATTCGTCAATGAGTTGATTTCCTGTCTTGATGCTGAGCCTGATTTCGTAGTTATGGACTGCCCACCATATATGTCTTCCCTATCATACGCTGCCCTTTTCGGGGCAGATGTGATTGTGATTCCTGCTGAGGCGAGCAAGTTCGGCATAGTGGGCATTGAGCTGCTTCTGTCGGTAGTGGAAGATGTGATAAGAAAAAGGGGAAACTCCTATTATAACATTGTTATCCAACCTAATAGGATAAAGAACACCAAAAGCTGCACATTTTATTTAGATGTTTTGAGGAGTAGGTATAAAGACTTTGTGGCTCTTAAACACATAAAAGAGACTGTGGAAGTGCCCCGAATGATAAGGGAAGGTCTTCCTGCTTTCAACAGTGCAACCTCTTCCACAAGGGAATCTGTTATAGATGCTATATCAGCCTTACTGGAAAAGGTTCTCAAAAGGGAATGAAGGAGGATCTGGATGGGAGCGAGAAGGGAGCTTCTGGATCTTACAAGGGAAATGGAAAGTGCCTTAACTAAGAGAGCAGGTGCTTCAAGGTTAGAGGCCCTTGTGGGCGGCGGATCGGGAGCACCTACACAGGTGATAAGAATAGAAGACATAGAGGTGCGTCCCCAAATAAGGAAAGAGTTTGATGAGGGAAGCATTGAATGCTTGGCCAAGAGCCTGAAAGAGCATGGTCTTTTACAACCTATAGTGGTGGCAAAAAAGAGGGAAGGAGGATTCCTTTTAGTTGCAGGGGAAAGGAGGTTGAGGGCAGCCAAGAAGCTTGGATGGTTTTCTATTCCTGCGGTGGTGGTGGACGAGGGTGATGAAGATAGGCTTAAGCTCATGCAACTTATTGAGAATGTTCAGAGAAAAGATCTTAATCTTGTGGAAAAATCGGAGGGTATCTGGGAGTACTACAAGTACATGTGGAAGGTTCTCGGGGGAACCGGTTCCCCTGATGTTAGTAAACTCTGGACCGTTTTTTACTACCTGCATGGCGGCAAAAAGGACAAGATCAAAGGTGAGCTTGAGATATACTACAGAGTAGCGGCGGAGTGCTCAACATTAGTAGGGTTACCTGATGGGTCGGTACTTCTACACTGCCTCATTGCCAACCTTGAAGATGGGGTGAAAGAGGTCCTTGCAAATGCCGATAAAGTCTCCGCCACTCACTTGAGGATTCTGTTCATAAACAAAAAACCTGAAGGTATGGCTTCATCCGAGGTTTTGGAAACTATAAAGAAGATTCAAGAAGAAGGGATAAGCAGAAGGGAGCTTGAGAGGTTGCTCAAAGGCAGGAAAAAAGGACCGGCAAAGAAAAAGGATCCCTTTGAAAAGGTGGACTCGTTTCTTAAAGGTCTTCAGAAAGAGGTAGGGGAAGATTTGGAAAGGGTCCTTAAATATCTCATACATCAATCAGAGGCCATGCTCCTAAGAATAAAGGCTACGGAGGTGGGGGATGAAGAACTTTAGGTATTTCAACCCAGTGTGTATTTACTTTGGCAAGGGCGTACTTTCCCGTTTGGGAAAGGAGGTTTCTAAGCTCGGGAAAAAGGCACTTTTCGTTTACGGTATGGGCAGCATAAAGAGGACCGGCCTTTACGATAGGGTTGTGGAGCAGCTTAAAGAGGCAGGGGTTGAGTTTGTGGAGCATGGGGGGGTAAAACCGAACCCTGTGCTTTCTCACACAAGAGAAGGGGTTGAGAAGGCCAAAAAGGAAAATGTTGATGTGATACTCGCCGTTGGCGGTGGAAGCGTTATTGACGAAGCCAAAGCCATTGCTGCCGGAGCCAAAGCGGATTGTGACGTGTGGGACTTCTTTGAGTTCAAGGCCATTGTGAAGGATGCTTTGCCTATAGTTACTGTTCTCACCATAAGCGGAACCGGTTCCGAAATGAACGCCGGACTTGTCATAACCAATGAGGAGAAAAAGGCAAAGTTTGGATTCAGGGCGGAGCCGCTCTATCCCAAGGTTTCCTTCCTTGATCCCACCCTGACCTTTACCGTTCCGCCGGATCAGACGGCTTATGGAGCTGTGGATGCCTTCACTCATGTTTCCGAGGTTTACTGCAACTGTGATGTAAACCATGATCTACCTAAAGGGATAATGGAAAGTATTATGAAAACCATTGTTAAATGGGCACCTGTGGCTGTGAAGGAGCCAGAAAACTACGAGGCAAGGGCCGAGCTCATGTGGGCTTCTTCATTAGCCCTTTGTGGCATAACATGGTGTGGGGTAGGGGATCTTACTCTTCCAGCCCACATGATAGAGCATTCCCTGAGCGCCCTTTACGATGTGGCCCATGGAGCCGGTTTGGCCATTGTAACTCCGGGATGGATGAAATACATGAGGGAAGCGAGAAAGGAACAGCTTGAAGCCTTTGCTAAAGGAGTTTTTGGCGTTGAAGGGATTGATGAGGGAATAGAAAGCTTTGAAAGGTGGCTTAAAGAGCTGAACTGTCCCACAAGGCTTTCCGACATAGGGGTCAAGTCTTCGGACATACCCGAGATTGCGGAAAATGCATACCAGCTTTCCGTAGCTTGGGGAATGTCTGATTTTTACACTGTTGAGGTGATAAAGGAGATCCTAAACCTCTGTGCATGATGTTCAGGGAGCTTCTTTACGAAATGTACCAGAGAATGCTCAAGACACTGGGTCACCAGCGCTGGTGGCCCGCAGAGACTCCTTTTGAAGTTTGTGTTGGCGCTGTCCTTACCCAGAACACCAACTGGCGTAACGTGGAAAGGGCCATATCAAACCTGAAATCCGCAGGAAAGCTTTCTCCAGAGGCAATTGCCACAACGGAACTCTCTGAGCTGGAAGAACTCGTAAGGCCTTCAGGGTTCTACAAACAGAAGGCAAAACGGCTAAAAAATCTTGCTCAGTGGATAGTGGAAAAAGGGGGAATGGAATCACTAAAAGAAAAAGAAACTGAGTCTTTAAGAGAAGGGCTCCTTTCTATAAGTGGCATAGGTTTTGAAACGGCAGATTCCATCCTCCTTTACGCCTTTGAGAGACCTGTGTTTGTGGTGGACGCCTATACCTATAGGATACTGGTTAGGCATGGACTGGCTGGTGAGGATGTGGATTACGGGTCCCTTCAAGAAATATTCATGAGCAACCTTGATCCCGATGTTGAAGTTTACAAAGAGTTCCATGCCCTTATAGTAGAAGTGGGAAAGAGGTT